>SEAD01000133.1 GCA_004173355.1 Chitinophagaceae bacterium
GGGTCTGTGGAACGGTTGGGCATCGTAATTCTCCTGATTTAAAATCCGCTACTGGCAAGGCTTTCAGGGCATTCCGCCCCCTTTGTGGGATGTAATTCGACCCTTATTTAGGTTTTCCCGCGGCCTTTCCATTAGGTATTTTACATGACTATTATCTCACACAATTTATTATTAAATATGGCTGCAGGCAAAATTCACATATTTGATACCACCCTCCGGGATGGCGAACAGGTCCCAGGTTGCAAACTCAACACGAAGGAAAAGATCGAACTGGCGCTGGCGCTGGAAGAACTTGGAGTGGATATTATCGAAGCAGGGTTTCCCGTGTCTTCGCCGGGCGACTTCGAATCGGTGTCTGAGATTTCCAAAGTTGTAAAAAATGTAACGGTCTGCGGTCTCACCCGCGCCGTACAGAAAGATATCGAAGTGGCAGCCGATGCGCTGAAACTGGCAAAACGGCCCCGCATCCATACGGGGATCGGCACCTCGGACCTGCATATCCTGTCAAAATTCAATTCCACCCAGGATGAAATCCTCCAGCGGGCAGTACAGGCCGTTAAATGGGCGAAAAATTTCGTGGATGATGTGGAGTTCTATGCAGAGGATGCCGGACGGACCGACAACGAATACCTCGCCCGCGTGGTGGAAGCCGTGATCGCCGCAGGTGCCACGGTGGTCAATATCCCCGATACCACGGGTTACTGCCTGCCGCAACAGTATGGCGACAAGATCGCTTACCTGATGAACAATGTGTCCAATATCGATAAGGCCATCCTGAGTTGCCATTGCCACAATGACCTCGGACTGGCTACCGCCAATTCCATCGCAGGTGTGGTGGCCGGTGCCCGCCAGATCGAATGTACCATCAACGGCCTCGGCGAACGCGCCGGTAACACCGCCCTTGAAGAAGTGGTGATGGTGCTGAAACAACATGCCGGACTCGGTCTCTACACCGATGTGAAAGCACAGCAGCTCAACCCGATCAGCCGCCTGGTTTCCGATGTGATGCGTATGCCCGTACAGGCGAACAAGGCGATCGTTGGAAATAACGCCTTTTCGCACTCATCCGGGATCCACCAGGATGGTTTCCTGAAAAATGCACAGACCTACGAGATCATCGCGCCGGAAGAAGTGGGCGCCGATGAATCAAAGATCGTACTCACTGCCCGCAGCGGCCGTTCCGCGCTGGCACACCGTTTCCGTAAACTCGGGTTCGACTACACCCGCAACGATATCGATGTGCTTTACGCAGAATTCCTGCAGGTAGCGGACAAAAAGAAAGAGGTGTTCGATGCTGACCTCCACGAACTCGCGAAACAATACCAGGTTGCTATCTAGCCTTATTGAAAAACAAGATTGATTATGGCAAAAACATTATTTGAAAAGATCTGGGAAACTCACGTGGTCAAAACCATCGAGGACGGACCATCTGTTTTATACATCGACAAACACCTGATCCACGAAGTGACCAGTCCGCAGGCATTCAATGGCCTGAATAAACGGGGTATCAAAGTATTCCGTCCGCAGCAGGTTGTGGCAACGGTTGACCATAACGTTCCCACTATCGACCAGCACCTGCCGATCAAGGAAGAACTGTCGCGTGTACAGGTAGAGACATTGAAGAAGAACTGCGAAGAACACGGAATCGAATTGTATGGCCTTGGACACCCGTTCCAGGGCATTGTTCATATTATAGGACCCGAACTGGGTATCACCCAGCCGGGTATGACCATGGTTTGCGGCGACAGCCATACTTCCACCCACGGCGCATTTGGCGCTATCGCTTTCGGGATCGGTACCAGCGAAGTGGAAATGGTAATGGCTACGCAATGCCTCATGCAGTCACGTCCGAAACTGATGCGGATTAATATCGACGGACAGCTCAACGCAGGGGTGGTCAGCAAGGATATCGTACTGTATATCCTCTCGCAGATCACTGCAAGTGGTGCTACCGGTTATGCGGTTGAATTCGCCGGATCCGCCATCCGAGCGCTTTCCATGGAAGCGCGTATGACCATCTGCAATATGAGTATTGAGATGGGTGCACGCTGCGGTATGATTGCGCCGGACGAAACCACGTTCAGTTACATGAAGGGTCGCAAGTTTGCCCCCGCCGGTGCGGAATGGGATAAAAAACTGGCTTACTGGAAAACTTTGTTCAGCGATGCCGATGCGGCATTTGATGCCGAGATCAGCATAAAGGCCGAAGACATCGAACCGATGATCACCTATGGTACCAACCCTGGAATGGGAATCGGTATCAGCGGACATGTACCCGAACTCAACGAGATCGATGACAAGGAAAAGGCTTCTTTCGAAAAATCAATAGCGTATATGGGTCTCGAACCCGGCGCACCAATCAAGGGTAAAAAAGTCGATTATGTATTTATCGGCAGTTGCACCAATGCCCGCATCGAAGACCTCCGCATGGTTGCCGGTTTTGTAAAAGGCAAACACAAGGCCAGCGATGTGGAAGTGTGGGTGGTACCCGGCAGCAAACAGGTGGAGAAACAGGCGATCGAAGAGGGCATCGACAAGATTTTTGAAGAAGCCGGTTTCATGCTTCGCCAGCCAGGCTGCAGCGCCTGCCTGGGTATGAATGAAGACAAGATCCCTGCGGGAAAATATTGCATCTCTACCAGCAACCGCAATTTCGAAGGCCGGCAGGGGCCTAATGCACGCACCTTCCTCGCAAGCCCGCTGACAGCGGCACTAGCAGCCATTACCGGGGAAGTGGGTGATATCCGCGATAACTATGCGGCGGTAAAAAACTGATAACGCGCCCGGCACCGGTTCCGGGATAAAAGAACGATAACATGAGCAGCAAAATAGTAACCATACAATCAACCACCGTACCGGTAAATATCGAGAACACCGATACGGACCAGATCATTCCCGCGCGATTCCTCAAGGCTACCAGCCGGGATGGTTTCGGGAAAAACCTGTTCCGCGACTGGCGTTACAACAACGATGATGAAAAACAGCCAAAAGCTGATTTCCCGCTGAATGATCCCCGATACGGGGGGAAGTTCCTCGTGGCAGCAAAGAATTTTGGTTGTGGTTCCTCCCGTGAACACGCAGCCTGGGCGATCAAGGATGCAGGCTTCGATGTAGTGGTCAGCAGCTTCTTCGCAGATATTTTCAAAAATAATGCGCTCAACAATTTCCTGCTGCCGGTTACGGTGAGTGAGGAATTCCTGGCAACGGTATTCGCGGCTATTGAAGCTGACCCCAAACAGCAGATGCTGGTTGACCTTCCTGCCCAGGAGATCAGTCTCGTGGATGCAGCCGGTAACAAACAGGCATCGGAATCATTTGAAATCGGGTCGTACAAAAAGACCTGCCTGATCAATGGTTACGATGATATCGATTACCTCCTGAGCACGAAACAGGAAATAGAAAAATACGAACAAACACATACCCTGTAACCATTAACCGCCACTAAGGCACAACCATGAAAAAGAATATTGCTGTCATCGAAGGAGACGGGATCGGCCCGGAAGTCACCCGCCAGTCAGTGCAGGTACTGAACGCGATCGCTGATACATTCAACCACCAGTTCACTTACCAATACGGACTGATGGGTGCTATCGCTATCGACAAAACCGGTAACCCGCTGCCCGACGAAACGATTGACATGTGCCTGAAAAGTGATGCAATCCTCTTTGGAGCTATCGGCGATCCGAAGTATGATAATGATCCGACCGCGAAAGTGCGTCCTGAACAGGGCCTGCTGAAGCTCCGCAAATCACTCAACCTTTTTGCCAATATCCGCCCGGTCACCACTTACAGTTCACTCCATCACCTGTCGCCACTCAAGACAAAAAATATCGAAGGCGTTGACTTCGTCATTTACCGTGAACTGACCGGTGGGATCTATTTCGGTAAAAAAGAACAGAATGCCGAAGGGACCTGGGCAGTGGATGAATGCTCGTACTCAAAAGAAGAAATTGAAAGGGTGGCACACCTGGCTTTCAAAATGGCACAGAAGCGCAGGAAAAAACTGACCCTGGTAGATAAAGCCAACGTACTGGAAACATCCAGGCTCTGGCGGAAAATCGTAAAGGAGATTGCAACCGGCTACAGTGACGTTGAACTGGATTTCCTGTTTGTCGACAACGCAGCCATGCAGATCATCCTCAACCCGAAACAGTTTGACGTGGTACTTACCGAAAATATGTTCGGCGATATCATCAGCGATGAAGCGAGTGTGATCAGTGGTTCACTCGGACTGCTTCCGTCAGCCTCCATCGGCGACGGAGCTGCCCTGTTTGAGCCCATCCATGGTTCCTACCCGCAGGCAGCAGGCAAGGATATCGCAAACCCGCTCGGATCGATCCTTTCAGCAGCCATGCTGCTGGACCATCTCGGACTGGGTGACGAAGCCACTCTGGTGCGCGAGGCAGTGAGCTGGACACTCACCAATGGATTCGTGACAAAGGATATTGACCCGGTTAATTTTTACCTGACTTCCACACTTGGCGAACTGATCTGTGATTATGTAAGTGGAAAAATCCCGGGTTCACTTACACGGGAGAACATTGAATACCGCAAGTCGACGATTATATAAGGTTTGCCAAAGGCAAAATCCATATCCACCTGAAAACAGTTCTTTAATTTTTTGTTTGTTTGCACGGAGCGTCTTACATTCGGGTACTTCCATGCAAAAGAATAAATTAAATAGTGTACTTCTCCCTGCCGCAAGACTCCTTGCCGTGGTCGTCGTCATTATTATTATTTATTCCCCGGCGGGAAGCGTAGTATAATACGAGATCATTCACTGATTATACCGCAACCCGCCTCCAAAAGGCGGGTTGTTTTTTTGTCAGCCAAACAGGAAACATTATCGAACAACCCGTAAAAAAATTCAGGATATGGCCGCATATTATAATAACGAAACACTGATCTACCGCGATGGCGCATTTGTAAATGCCGCTGACGCGAAAATGGACCTGTACAGCCAGAGCCTGCACTATGGCTATTCCGTATTTGAAGGGATCCGCTCCTACCGCACAGTAAACGGCGATACGCGCATCTTCAAAGCGACGGAACATTTTGAACGGCTGAAACGTTCGGCAGCCGCACTCAACCTGCCCTACCACTGGACCACGGAAGAACTGATCGAAGCCACCTATGAGGTGCTGCGACGCAACAACCAGCAGGATGCGTACATCCGCCCGATCGTGTTTGCCCCGGCCAATATGAGTTTTTCACTCAACACCGAATCCTATATCGCTATCCAGACCTGGGAGATGTCACCCTTCCTTGGCAACAAGGCACTACGGGTATCCGTGTCTTCTTTCCAGCGTCCGAACCCACGTGCGTTCCATATCGAAGCGAAAGCCGGCGGCCATTATGTCAACAGTATCCTCGCCAGCCAGGAAGCAAAGTCGAAAGGTTTTGATGAAGCCCTGCTCACCGACATGGAAGGGTACGCGGCTGAAGGACCTGGAGCAAATCTCTTTATCGAAAAGGATGGCGAACTGTTTACGCCTTCAACGGGTCAGATCCTGCCGGGTATCACCCGCCAGACGATTCTCGACACCTGTGAGGAGCTTGGTATAGCGGTAACAGAAAAAAAGATCAACCTCGTTGAACTGAAAAATGCCGATACCGCTTTCTTCTGTGGCACCGCCGCGGAAACCGTTGGTTTCGCCAGCATCGATGATACCGTGTTCCCGCTGAAGTGGGAAGACAGTATCAGCAGTATCATCCAGCAGGCTTACCTGGCTATCGTAACGGAAGCAGGACTCGATAAAGTAAAAGCACAGCTTGCACAACGCACGGAAACGCTGGTATAACAACGGATCCACACATAACAATTATAGAAACAACAAAGGGAAATGTCAGTACTAAACAAATATTCGCGCACACTCACTCAGGATCCCACACAACCTGCCGCCCAGGCAATGATGTACGGTATCGGGTTCAAGGAAGAGGATTTCAGCAAGGCACAGGTTGGTATCGTGAGCATGGGATGGGATGGTAACCCCTGCAACATGCACCTCAATGATCTCGCCACTATCGTAAAGGAAGCGGTGAACAAGGTGCCTGACCTGCTAGGCCTTCGCTTCTACACGATTGGTGTGAGTGATGGTTCCAGCATGGGTACGGATGGCATGCGGTACAGCCTGGTCAGCCGCGACGTCATCGCCGACAGTATCGAAACCAATGCCGGTGCGCAGTATTACGACAGCCTGATCAGCATCCCCGGATGCGACAAAAATATGCCCGGCGCCATTATGGCCATGGGTCGCCTCAACCGCCCGTCGATCATGCTCTACGGAGGGACTATTGCACCGGGACATTACAAGGGGGAAGACCTCAATATCGTCAGTGCGTTCGAAGCACTGGGACAAAAAATCGCAGGCAAACTGGATGAAGCCGATTTCCAGGGTATCGTAAAAAATGCCTGCCCGGGTGCCGGCGCCTGTGGCGGGATGTATACCGCCAACACCATGGCCAGCGCCATCGAGGCAATGGGCATGAGCCTTCCCTACTCCTCTTCCAATCCCGCACTCAGCGAGGAAAAACAACAGGAATGCCGCGAAGTGGCAGCTGCCATACGCATCCTGCTGGAAAAAGATATCAAACCATCGGACATCATGACGCGCAAGGCATTTGAAAATGCCATCACCGTGATCATGGTACTCGGGGGCAGCACCAATGCCGTGCTTCACCTGATCGCCATGGCAAAAAGCGTGGATGTGGAACTGGGTATCGACGACTTCCAGTCGATCAGCGACCGTGTACCGGTTCTCGCCGATTTCAAACCAAGCGGTAAATACATGATGGCCGATCTCCATAAATATGGTGGTGTGCCCGCAGTCATGAAATACCTGCTCGGCAAAGGCCTGCTGCATGGTGATTGTATCACCGTGACCGGCAAGACCGTTGCAGAAAACCTGGAAAGCGCACCGGACCTCGATTTCGCGGTGCAGCCGATCATCCAGCCCCTCGAAAAGCCGCTTAAAGCAACGGGTCACCTGCAGGTGCTCTATGGCAACCTGGCGGCAAAAGGAAGTGTGGCCAAAATCAGCGGTAAGGAAGGCGAGCGTTTTGAAGGTACCGCCCGCGTGTTTGACGGGGAAAAGGAACTGATCGCAGGAATCTCCTCCGGAAAAGTACACCCGGGTGATGTGGTGGTGATCCGACATATCGGACCTCGTGGTGCACCGGGTATGCCGGAAATGCTCAAACCAACCGGTGCCATTATCGGTGCGGGCCTGGGCAAATCAGTCGCACTGATCACTGATGGCCGTTTCAGCGGTGGTACCCACGGATTCGTGGTGGGACATATCACCCCTGAAGCATACGATGGCGGACTGATCGCCTTTGTACACGATGATGATATCATTGAAATCGATGCCGTAAACAACACCCTGACCCTGAAGGTGGGTGAGGAAGAAATAGAAAAACGTAAACAGAACTGGAAAAAACCTGCACTGAAGGCAACCAAGGGAATCCTCTGGAAATATGCCATGAGTGTGAAGGATGCCAGCCAGGGTTGTGTTACGGATGAAGCATAAAAAACGCCGCACCGGTAAACCAATCAGGTTACCGGGATGGCACAACAGGAAAAATCACCGGTAACGGTCAAACACAGATATATGGAAACGCTGGAATTACAAGCAAAGAAACCCGCCCCCTCTAAAAAGGACACCTCAATCTCAGGTAGTGAAGCCGTACTGGAAGCACTGCTGGCCGAGCAGGTCGATGTTATTTTCGGATATCCGGGTGGTGCTATCATGCCGATCTATGATGCGCTGTATGATTACAACGACAGGTTAAAACATATCCTCGTCCGCCATGAGCAGGGTGCTATACATGCTGCGCAGGGTTATGCACGTACATCGGGCAAGACCGGTGTGGTGTTCGCCACCAGCGGTCCGGGTGCAACCAACCTCGTCACTGGTCTCGCAGATGCCATGATTGATTCCACGCCCGTTGTCTGTATCACCGGGCAGGTATTCGCGCACCTGCTGGGCACGGATGCATTCCAGGAAACGGATGTGATCAATATCACCACGCCGATCACCAAATGGAATTACCAGGTAACCGATGCCACGGAAATCCCCGCTGCACTGGCGAAAGCATTTTATATCGCCGGTAGTGGCCGTCCCGGCCCCGTAGTGATTGATATTACCAAGAATGCACAGATGCAGCTTTTCCAGTATGCCGGTTACAGCAAGTGTAACCATATCCGCAGCTACCGCCCGAAACCAATCGTGCGCAGGGAATTTGTGGAACAGGCAGCAGCACTGATCAACAGCGCAAAAAAACCATTTGTAATCTGGGGACAGGGTGTGATCCTTGGCCGCGCGGAAAAAGAGTTTAAGGCCTTCCTGGAAAAATCAGGTATTCCCGCAGCATGGACCATCATGGGTGCAGGTGCTATCCCGACCGACCATCCGCAAAGTGTGGGCATGCTGGGTATGCACGGCAACTACGGTCCTAACGTGCTCACCAATGAATGTGATGTCCTGATCGCGATCGGCATGCGCTTCGATGACCGTGTGACGGGCCGCCTCGACAAATATGCCAAACAGGCAAAAGTGATCCATCTCGATATCGATCCATCCGAGATTGATAAAAACGTAAAGACCACCGTGCCGGTATGGGGTGATTGTAAGGAAACGCTGCCATTGCTGACCTCACTGGTTGAAAAGAAAACCTATCCCGAGTGGCTCGGACTTTTCAATGAATACATGGAAAAGGAAAAAACCAAAGTCATCAATGACGAACTCAACCCGAAGGGCGACGTAATGACCATGGGTGAAGTAGTCAATATCCTGAACAGGCTGACCGAAGGCAATGCGATTGTGGTGACCGACGTGGGCCAGCACCAGATGGTGACCTGCCGCTATGCACAATTCAATAAATCAAACAGCAATATCACCAGTGGTGGTCTCGGTACCATGGGCTACGGCCTGCCGGCAGCCATCGGCGCGGCATATGGTGATCCGTCAAGGCCAACCGTTGCCATCATCGGCGATGGCGGTTTCCAGATGACGCTGCAGGAACTTGGCACCATCATGCAGTTCAAACCCAATGTAAAAATCCTGATCCTCAATAACCAGTTCCTCGGGATGGTGCGCCAGTGGCAGCAACTGTTCCATGGCAACCGCTACTCTTTCGTGGATATCACCAGTCCTGATTTTGTACAGGTGGCAAAAGGATTTGGTATTGCGGGCAACAGCATCAAAACGAGGGAGGAACTGGAACCGGCACTGAAACAAATGCTCGACCACGATGGCAGTTTCCTGCTGGAAGTATTTGTGGGTAAGGAAAATAATGTATTCCCGATGGTACCACAGGGTCGTGGTGTGGCGGAGATTGTATTAAGCTCCGACGAAATCTGATCTCAATAACAACAGTAACAGTACAAACAACGCCTCATGTTAAAACAGGAATATACGATCACGGTTTACACCGAAAACCATATCGGTCTGCTCAACCGGATCGCCATTATTTTTTCCCGAAGGAAAATCAATATCGAAAGCCTTAATACCTCCCCGTCGGAAGTGGAAAGCGTGCACCGCTTTACCATCGTGGTAAACGAAACCGAAGATGTGGTACGCAAGATCTGTACACAAATCGAGAAACAGGTGGAAGTACTGAAAGCCTATTACAACACACAGGAAGAAATCGTGTGGCAGGAACTGGCTTTATATAAAGTGCCTACGGATATCATCCAGGAGTCAGTAAAAGTAGAGCGGCTGCTCAGCCAGCATGGCGCAAAAGCAGTGGTGATCCGGAAGGACTACACCGTGTTTGAAGTAACCGGCCACCGCGAGGAAACCGACGGACTCATCAAGGTACTGGAACCCTACGGGCTGATCGAATTCGTCCGGAGTGCAAGGGTGGCCATTATCAAGGACAGCGATGGTTTCCATTCCAAACTCAAGGAGTTTGAATACCGTGAACCTTCGACGGAAAGTGTCCCTAATGAATTCC
This sequence comes from Chitinophagaceae bacterium, assembly GCA_004173355.1. GTDB lineage: Bacteria > Bacteroidota > Bacteroidia > Chitinophagales > Chitinophagaceae > JBEVJC01. The sequence goes on from SEAD01000133.1 coordinate 9,958, forward strand.
TCAATGAGAACGAGGAAGTATTCACGATGTAACGTTTTTTTTCACAAACCAGATATCAACCCAAGTATTTAACACAAAACAATAACAATGGCAAAACTCAATTTCGGCGGATCGGAAGAAAGCGTGGTAACCCGCGAAGAATTCCCGCTCAGCAAAGCCCAGGAAATCCTGAAGAATGAAACAGTAGCGGTCATCGGCTATGGTGTGCAGGGTCCCGGCCAGGCGCTGAACCAGAAAGACAATGGTATCAATGTAATCGTCGGACAACGTAAGGATTCCAAATCATGGGACAAAGCGGTAAAAGACGGATTTGTACCAGGCGAAACACTTTTTGAAATTGAAGAAGCGCTCCAGAAAGGTACCATCATCTGTTACCTGCTCAGCGATGCAGCACAGATCGCACTCTGGCCAACTGTAAAAAAACACCTCACAAAAGGTAAGGCATTATATTTCTCCCATGGCTTTGGTATCACCTTCAATGAGCAGACAGGCATCATCCCTCCTGCTGATGTGGACGTGTTCCTCGTAGCACCAAAAGGATCCGGTACTTCACTGCGCCGCATGTTCCTGCAGGGCCGCGGACTGAACAGTTCCTATGCCATCTTCCAGGATGCAACCGGTAATGCATTCGACCGCGTGATCGCGCTCGGTATTGCCGTAGGCAGCGGATACCTCTTCGAAACCAACTTCAAAAAAGAAGTATTCAGCGATCTTACCGGTGAGCGTGGTACACTGATGGGTGCCATCCAGGGTATTTTTGCCGCACAGTACCAGGTACTGCGTGACAAAGGACACTCCCCTTCCGAGTCGTTCAACGAAACCGTGGAAGAGCTGACACAGTCGCTGATGCCACTGGTTGCGGAGAATGGTATGGACTGGATGTATGCAAACTGCTCGACCACTGCACAACGTGGTGCCCTCGACTGGTGGAAAAAATTCCGCGATGCTACATCACCGGTATTTAAAGAGCTGTATGAAAGCGTTGCAACCGGTAAAGAATCCCAGCGTTCAATCGACCTGAACTCACAACCGGATTACCGTGTGAAACTCGAAGCTGAACTGGCTGAACTGCGCGAAAGCGAAATGTGGCAGGCTGGTAAAACCGTTCGCAGCCTCCGTCCGGAAAACCAGAAAGCACCCGCAGCAGCACCGGTTGAGTCATCCACCAAAAACGTGTTCCGCGAACAGACCGAAAAAACTGAATCAGTAGGATAATTTATCATGAACGGAACCGCAGAACCCGCAGCACCTGTGCTCGATTTTGAATCCGCAGCGAAAAGACTGGAGGGGGTCGTCCTTAAGACCCCCCTCCAGCTTAACCTGAACCTGTCGCGTCGTTACAAATGCAATGTCTATCTCAAACGGGAAGACCTGCAGGTAGTACGCTCATACAAACTCAGGGGCGCATTCAATATGATGAGCAGCCTGCCGGCATCGGAACTCGCCAAAGGCGTGACCTGTGCCAGTGCGGGTAACCATGCGCAAGGCTTTGCCTACAGCTGCAAACGCCTCGGCATCCGTGGCGTGGTGTTCATGCCCGTAATCACTCCCAAACAGAAAGTCAACCAGGTCCGGATGTTTGGCGAGGATAATATCGAGATCATCCTCACAGGTGATACCTTCGACGATTGCGCAGCAACGGCGAAAGAGTACACACTCGAACAGGAAATGGTATTCATCCCGCCATTTGACCACGACCGGATTATCGAGGGACAGGCAACCGTGGCCCTGGAAATCCATAATGACCTCGCTTACCCCGGTGTTGAAATCCACCCCGACTACATTTTTGTACCCGTCGGGGGAGGTGGTCTCGCCGCAGGTGTAGGCAGTTATTACAAAAATGTATCCCCCGATACACGTATAATCGGGGTGGAACCCGAAGGCGCCCCTTCCATGACAGAGGCATTGAAGGCCGGTGAGCCGGTTACCCTTGCCAATATCGAACGGTTCGTGGATGGCGCAGCAGTCAAAAGGATCGGCGATAAAACGTTCGCGATCTGCCGCGAGGTGCTGGACGATATGCGTCTGGTCGCCGAAGGCAAAGTATGCACGACCATCCTCAAACTTTACAACGAAGATGCCATCGTGGTGGAACCCGCCGGGGCACTGTCCATTGCAGTCCTCGACCAGTTCGCCCAGGAAATCAGGGGAAAAAATATTGTCTGCGTCGTCAGCGGCAGCAACAACGATATCGACCGGATGCAGGAAATCAAGGAACGCAGCCTGCAGTATGAAGGTCTCAAACATTACCTGCTGATCAGCTTCGCCCAGCGACCGGGCGCCCT
>SEAD01000134.1 GCA_004173355.1 Chitinophagaceae bacterium
ATCCGGTGCGACTCAACCAGGTCGGATTCCTGCCAAAAGCACAAAAACTTGCCGTGATAACGGTCGTCACAACCGTTGATAGTTTTGTTGTGATGGACCAGCAACAGCGTGTGGTGTATCGGGGAACATTGTCACCGGAAAAAAAATCGGAATGGTCGCCATTGAAAACGAGGGTTGCCGATTTCACATCATTCTCTTCTCCGGGGGTCTATACTATTTCCATAAAAGGACTTGCCGCATCATGGCCATTTACTATCGGGGACAAGGTTTATGACACTATTTCGAAAGCGGTGATCAGGGGTTTTTATTTCCAGCGTTCGGATATGGCCCTTCCGGAAACCTTTGCCGGGAAATGGGCGCGACCCGCGGGTCATGCCGATACCGAAGTGCTGGTGCATCCATCTGCTGCGGGACCCGGGAGACCGGCAGGTACAAAGATAACATCCCCCGGTGGCTGGTATGATGCAGGTGATTATAACAAGTATATCGTGAACTCCGGTATTACCATGGGCACATTGCTATCGGCCTATGAAGACTTCCCCGGGTATTACCGGAACCTTGAACTGGGCATTCCCGAAACCGGCAACGGCATCCCCGATCTTCTGGACGAAGTGTTGTACAACCTCCGCTGGATGCTCACGATGCAGGATCCTGCGGACGGCGGGGTATACCATAAATGCACGAACGCGGCATTCGATGGCATGGTCATGCCGGGTGAGGGACGCGCACCAAGGTATGTGGTGCAGAAAAGCACAGCCGCGGCGCTTGACTTTGCTGCTGTGACTGCACAGTCGGCCCGCGTGTTTGCCGGATACAAACAAGTATTACCCGGACTTGCGGACAGCTGCCTGGAGGCTTCGGCAAAAGCATGGAAATGGGCGGTAAAAAACCCGGCGTTGATGTATGACCAGGATAAAATGAACAGGGAGTTTACACCACCGGTGTCAACGGGTGGGTATGGTGACAACCGGGTGGAAGATGAATGGTTCTGGGCCGCAGTGGAATTATACATCAGCACGGGTGATAAAATTTACCAGCCAGTGGTAGCGCGGCATCTCAATGATGCCGTTACGGTCCCTTCCTGGGGAACCGTAGCCACGCTTGGGGTTTATAGCCTTTTGCGGTCCCCCGGCGGGAAACAACCAGCTGGCCTGGATCTTTCAGTATTGAAAAAAAATATGCGTACAACTGCCGATACATTCCTTGCCCGGAAGGAACGCAATGCCTTCCATACGGTCATGGGACAATCGCTCCGCGATTTCATCTGGGGAAGTAATGCGGTTGCAGCCAACCAGGGCATCCTGCTGGTAAATGTTTACCGCATGACGGGTGACAGGAGATATCTTGATGGAGCCATCTCCAATCTCGACTACCTGCTGGGACGTAACGCAACGGGTTATAGTTTCGTCACAGGTATTGGTTCAAAAACCCCGATGTTTCCCCATCACCGGCCATCAGTGGCGGACAGGGTTGAGGAACCTGTTCCCGGATTGCTGGTAGGCGGTCCAAATCCCGGCAGGCAGGATAAATGCGATTATGCGGAGACAGATCCGGAGACTGCTTATTCCGATGTATCCTGTTCATATGCCTCCAACGAAATTGCCATTAACTGGAACGCGCCGATAGTATACCTGGCAAATGCAATCCAGGCAATCGGCATTCCATAACGCACTCCCTGTTTTTCACCTGCCAGCTTTTCCCGGAACATACCTGACAAAGTTTGATATTTGCACTGTAAAAAATGACCGGGTAAACAACCGGCGCTTACTCCGCAATGCCAGACACAGACAAAATCCTTATCGTCGATGATGAAGAACAGCTCCGCAAGCTGCTCACGAGGATCGTGGGACTGGAAGGTTTTGACGTCACCAGTGCCCGAAACCTGAAGGATGCGCGTACCATCCTGGAGACGCAGCCTGTGGCACTGATACTTTGTGATGTGCGTCTGCCTGATGGCAACGGTGTTGATTTTGTGCGGGTGGTGAAACAGGATTTCCCGGCTACCGAAATTATCCTGCTGACTGCTTTCGGTAATATTGCCGATGGCGTACAGGCGATAAAAAACGGCGCCTTTGATTATATCACCAAGGGAAATGATAACGACCGCATCATACCACTGGTGCACCAGGCGATGGATAAAATATCCGCTACAAAAGCCGGTGCTGTGCGTATCGCAAAAAATACCCCGACTGATTTTGGGACAGTGATCGGTGAAAGCGAGCAGATCCATAAAGCCATTGACCTTGCAAAACGTATTGCCCCCACTGATTCAACGGTGCTGCTGCTTGGAGAGACGGGTACGGGCAAGGAGGTATTTGCCAATGCACTGCATGGCAACAGCAAGCGTAACACACATGCTTTCGTGGCGATCAACTGCAGTGCCTTCAGCCGTGAACTGCTGGAGGGGGAATTGTTCGGCCATAAGGCCGGTGCCTATACTGGTGCGGCAAAAGATAAAAAGGGACTGGTGGAAGTGGCCGATGGCGGCACATTGTTCCTCGATGAAATCGGCGAGCTGGATATTGACCTGCAGGCGAAACTTCTCCGCGTACTTGAAAATGGCGAGTTCATCAAACTCGGTGATGTGCGGGTATCGAAAACAAATATCCGGATCATTGCGGCCACTAACCGTGATCTTGAAAAGGAAGTCGAACAGGGTAAATTCAGGGAAGACCTGTATTACCGCCTCAATATCTTCAGCATCGAACTCCCGTCTTTGCGCCAGCGCAAAGGTGATATCCCGGCACTCGCCAGCTTTTTCCTGACCCGGTTTGCCGCGAAGCAGGGCAGGGATGTACGTATCGGGAAAGAAGCGATGGAACTGCTGGTGGGTTATGCATGGAAGGGAAATGTGCGGGAATTGAAAAATGTACTCGAACGGGCGCTGATCCTGGTGGATGGGTCCGAAATACAACCGGCCCATCTCCCATATGCCATCCAGCAACAGGGCAGCCAGCCGGATAATGCGATCTCCCTGGCCTCGGTTGAAAAACAACACATCGAAAAAATCCTCAGGTTTACCGGCGGTAATAAAGCCCAGGCAGCAAGACTGCTACAGATCGGACTCGCTACCCTTTACCGGAAGCTGGACGAATACGGATTGTCAAAAAACCTCCCAAAATGAAACTGACCTTCTCAGATTGAGAAGGTTTTTTGTTTTCACCCATCCCTCTTATTTCCTTCTGTCAGACGCTGTAATCCTTTACAGACGTGGTTTGTAACCTTAAAGAACCTGATGGTTTCTTTTCAGGAGCAGGATTTGGTCTTTACCAGTACTGAAACAAATCACTTAAAACCCCGGATATGCTACCCCTGATCCTTATTGTCTCCGCACTCGTCTGCTTCTGGCTCTTCTTTAAATCCATCAACTGGTTCGAAAAAATCTGATGTTATGATGAACGTACTTTTTCTTTTATCGATCGCCGTGTTCGGCTACCTGGTATACGTACTGATCAAACCTGAAAAATTTTAATGCTTATGACAAGCGAAATCACCGGAGTAATAGTGATGTTCCTCATCACGGTATTACTGTCTTACCCACTGGGGAAATATATTTCCCGCGTATTCCTGGGGGAGAAAACAATCACTGACTTTATGAATCCCGTTGAACGGTTCCTGTTCCGCGTCTGCGGGATCAATCCCGCTGAAGGGATGAACTGGAAACAGTTTCTCCGCTCCCTGCTTACCATCAACATGCTCTGGCTTGTTTATGCTTTCCTGCTATTGTTGTTCCAGGATAAACTTCCACTCAACCCGGATGGCAACCCGGCCCAGACGCCGGATCTCGCCTTCAATACCGCCATCAGTTTCCTGGTTAACTGCGACCTTCAACACTATTCAGGCGAGTCCGGCCTGACTTATCTCACGCAGTTATTTGTTATCACCTTCCTGATGTTTGTCAGTGCAGCTACCGGTATCGCAGCTCTTGTTGCGGTGCTGAACGGCCTTCGCGAAAAGACCACCCAGAACCTGGGCAATTTCTGGATGATTTTTACCAAAACAATTACCCGCATCCTGCTGCCACTCTGTATAATCGGTGCCGTACTGCTGGCTTTTAATGGTACCCCGACCAGTTTCGATGGGAAGGACACTATCGTTACCCTGCAGGGTGACAGTGTACAGGTGTCCCGTGGACCGGCAGCAGCAATGATCGCTGTCAAACATATCGGTACCAATGGTGGTGGCTGGTTTGGCGTCAACTCGGCACATCCGCTGGAGAACCCCAGTTATTTCACCAATATGCTGGAGATGGTCATGCAGATGCTCCTTCCGCTGGCAATGATTTTTGCACTGGATTTTTATCTCAAACGGCGTAAGCTCGCCCGTGTATTGTTCGGGGTAATGACGATCGGTATGTTGCTCTTGCTGATCCCGACTATCATTACAGAGATCAACGGCAACCCCGCTATCGCGAAAATGGGGATCACGCAATCCACTGGTGCCATGGAAGGCAAGGAAGTGCGTTTTGGTCCCGCCGCATCCGCATACTGGAGCGTGATCACCACGGTGATCTCAACAGGTTCGGTCAACTCGATGCACGACAGCTCGATGCCGGTTTCCGGACTGATGCAGCTGCTGGGTATGCTGGTCAATGCATTCTACGGTGGATGCGGTGTCGGGATCCTGAATTACCTGATCTATATCATTATTGCGGTATTTATTTCAGGACTGATGGTAGGACGTACACCGGAGTTCATGGGACATAAAGTGGAAGCCCGCGAAATCAAGATAGCGGTGCTGGTGACCCTGCTCTCCGGATTCCTCGTGAAAGGGTTCACGGCACTGGCCGCTTACATGCTGGTGCAGCATGCGAATGCAGCATGGGCAGTACAGCCCGGCAACTGGCTCAATAACCCGTCCTTCCATGGTTTCTCGGAAATGCTCTATGAGTTCACCTCTGCAAATGCCAACAATGGTAGCGGTTTTGAAGGTCTTGGGGACAATAATATCTTCTGGAACGTGACCTCCGGTTTTGTGCTGCTGCTCGCAAGGTTCCTGCCGATCATCGCACCCATTGCCATTGTGGGACTGATGGCCAATAAGAAGTTCATCCCCGAATCGCCGGGCACGCTCCGTACGGATTCCTGGACATTCGGGATGATGACTTTCGCGGTAATCATTGTCCTCACCGCGCTTAGTTACTTCCCCGCACTGGCCCTTGGTCCTATTGCAGAATACTTTTCCTTACAATAACTGAATCTGAATACCATGTTACAAAGAAAGAGAGATATAAAATTGTTTGACCCCGCCCTGGTCGGAACGGCTGTGAAGCAGGCGTTCGTCAAACTGAACCCAAGGGTTATGGTCAAAAACCCCGTGATGTTCACGGTGGAAATCGGCACGGCAATCATGCTGGCCGTGGTGATATCACAGGTGGTAACGGGCGACCTCTCACAGGGACAGCTCTGGTACAATATCACCATATTTGCCATCCTTTTCCTGACAGTACTTTTTGCCAATTTTGCCGAAGCCCTCGCTGAAGCAAGGGGAAAAGCCCAGGCCGAGAGCCTGCGTCGTACGAGGGAGGAGACCCCTGCGAGAAAACTCGACCGTAAAGGTGATTCCTATCAGGGTGCAACCATCACTGTTGCTTCATCCGCATTGAAAATGGGAGAATATTTTGTGTGTGAAGCAGGTGATGTGATCCCGATGGACGGGGAGATCGTGCACGGCATTGCCACCATCGACGAATCAGCCATCACCGGTGAGTCGGCACCTGTGATCCGCGAATCGGGGGGCGACAAATCATCCGTGACCGGTGGTACAAAAGTGCTGAGCGACCGGATCGTGGTGAAAGTGACCACCCAGCCAGGTGAATCATTTCTCGACAAGATGATTGCGCTGGTGGAAGGTGCCTCAAGGCAAAAGACACCGAACGAGATCGCACTTACAATCCTGCTGGCAGCATTCACCCTGATTTTTATTATTGTGTGTGTGACGCTGAAACCTTTTGCTGACTATGCAAACACACCGATCACTATCGCCGCGTTCATTTCATTGTTTGTTTGTCTGATCCCCACCACGATCGGCGGGTTACTTTCCGCAATCGGTATTGCCGGAATGGACCGCGCGCTGCGCGCAAATGTCATTGCCAAAAGTGGGAAAGCAGTGGAAACGGCGGGGGATATTGATGTGCTGTTGCTCGATAAAACGGGTACCATTACTATCGGTAACCGGAAAGCAACCAATTTTTATGCGGCAGATGGAGTGGATGAGCGAGAATTTATCCGGTTTGCCGCGCTGAGTTCGCTGGCTGATGAGACACCGGAAGGCAAGTCAATCATTGAGCTGGCCAGCCAGAAGTCGGTGAGTGTTCGCGTGGAAGCCGGAATGGAATTTATAAGTTTTACGGCAGAGACACGCAGCAGCGGTGTGAAACTCACTTCGGGTGTCGATATCCGAAAAGGGGCCTTTGATGCTATCCGCGGGCTCAGTACAAAAGCCGGATATAATTTCCCCGTTGAAATCGAAACCAGGGTGAAAGCTATTTCCAGCAATGGGGGCACGCCTCTCGTGCTCTCCGTGAATGAGCAGGTAAAAGGTGTGATCGAACTGCAGGATATCATTAAACCCGGGATCCAGGAACGTTTCGAGCGTCTCCGGAAAATGGGGGTGAAGACCGTGATGGTCACCGGTGACAACCCGCTTACCGCAAAGTATATCGCAGAAAAAGCCGGTGTGGATGATTTTATCGCCGAAGCCCGTCCGGAGGACAAGATGAACTACATCAAAAAGGAACAGGCAGCAGGTAAACTGGTTGCGATGATGGGTGATGGTACCAACGATGCGCCTGCACTGGCACAGGCCGATGTGGGTGTGGCGATGAACAGTGGTACGCAGGCCGCGAAGGAAGCAGGGAATATGGTGGATCTGGATAATGACCCGACCAAACTGATCGAGATCGTGGAGATCGGGAAACAGTTGCTGATCACCCGTGGCACACTGACCACTTTTTCTATCGCCAACGATGTGGCCAAATATTTTGCGATTGTACCGGCGTTGTTTATCGCATCGATCCCTGCGTTGCAGTCAATCAATATCATGGGTCTGGCCAGTCCGGAATCAGCCATCCTTTCTGCCGTGATTTTTAACGCCATCATCATCCCGTTGCTGATCCCGCTGGCATTGAAGGGGGTTGCCTACAAACCAATCGGTGCATCCGCGTTGCTTCGCAGGAACCTGCTGATTTATGGTGTGGGTGGTATTGTGATTCCGTTTATTGGTATCAAACTGATTGACCTGTTCCTTGGATTATTCATGTAATAAAAAAATCAAAATGAAAAAGAATTTATCGGTCTCTATAAAACTCACTGTTGCCATGATCCTGTTGTGCGCAGTTGTTTTTCCCCTGCTGATTTCGTTTATCGGGAAACTGACCCCCGGTTCGGGTAAAGGCGAAAAACTCAGTGTCAATGGTAAGGTTGTCGGTTATGCCAATATCGGGCAGCAGTTTACTGGTGACAACTATTTCCAGGGCCGTCCCTCTGCCGTCGATTACAATGCCGCCAGTTCCGCTGGTTCGAATAAAGGTCCGTCCAACCCCGACTACCTGCAGGTAGTTTCTGACCGGATCGACAGTTTCCTCGCACACAATCCCGGCGTAAATAAAGAACAGATCCCGGCCGACCTGGTGACCGCTTCCGGTAGCGGACTCGATCCGGATATATCCCCCGAAGCAGCACTGGTGCAGGTGTACCGGGTCGCCGTTGCGAGGAAGCTTGATCCGCAGAAAGTAAACGACCTGGTGTACCGCCATATCGAAGCACCACTTGCCGGTATGTTCGGACCATCAAAAGTAAATGTGCTCAAATTGAATATTGCGCTCGACGAAATACAATAAACAAGGTAACATGAAGACTTTTTTCACCGGATTGGCACTCTCACTCAGCTTTGCATCATTGGCGCAGGACTCGACGGCTACTGATACCCCGCCACTTACGATTACCGGATATGTTGAAGGTTATTACAGTTATGACATCAACAAACCGGCTGATAACAACCGGCCGGGGTTTTTGTACAGCCATAACCGTCACAATGAATTCAATGTTAACCTGGCATTCCTGAAAGCATCGTACAATACTGAAAGGGTGAGGGCCAACCTCGCAGTGGCTGCCGGCACTTATATGAACGCCAATTATTCTGGCGAACCAGGCGTACTGAAGAACCTGTATGAAGCCAATGCCGGTTACAAACTTGCTGCGGAAAAAAACCTCTGGCTGGATATCGGGATCCTGCCATCGCATATCGGATTTGAAAGCGCGGTGGGCAGGGATAACTGGACGCTGACCCGCAGCCTGGTTGCCGAAAACTCACCCTATTTTGAAAGCGGTGCCAGGCTGTCCTATACAAGCGATAATGGCAAACTGGCTGTCAGTGCCCTTGCGCTCAACGGCTGGCAGCGGATCACGAGGGTGTCCGGTAATTCACTGATGAGCTGGGGTACGCAGTTGACGCTGAAACCGTCTGCGAAGGTGACCCTCAATTACAGCAGTTTCCTTGGATCGGATAAACCGGACAGCGCGAGGTTATGGAGGTTTTACCACAACCTCTATGCTGTGTTCCAGGTATCCGGGAAAATCGGGCTGACTGCCGGTTTTGATATTGGCACCGAACAGGTCAGCAAGGGAAGCAGTGATCAGAATACCTGGTACAGCCCGGTGCTCATTCTTCGTTATACCCCCGCGTCAAAATGGGCAATTGCATTACGCGGCGAATATTATGATGATCAGGATGGCGTGATCATCGCTACCGGTACTCCAGATGGCTTTCAAACTGCGGGTATGTCGCTTAACCTGGATTACCTGCCCCTGCCCAATGTGGAGTTTCGTCTTGAAGGCCGGAGCCTGATCAGCGGGAATGGTATTTTTATAAAAAATGGAAACCCGGCCAGTTCAGCAACTGCCATTACCTGTTCAGCAGCTGTCAGTTTCTGATGGCAACCCTTCTCATTTCGATAGCACTTGTCAGAATGGCAAGCGGCAATTGTAAAAACTTCAACTATCCGGTGAATGGAAAATCAGGCAATATCCCGCGAGGGCATACATAAGGGTAAACTAAAGATTTACATCGGCATGAGTGCTGGTGTGGGTAAAACATACCGGATGTTGCAGGAAGCGCATAACTTGCTGCGAAACCAGGTGAACCTGAAAGTGGCCTACGTGGAAACGCATAACCGCACGGAGACACATGCCCTGCTGGATGGCTTGCAGCTGATCCCCCGGCGAATGGTGTTTTATAAAGGCAAACAGCTGGAGGAACTCGATGTACAGGCAGTATTGCTCATGCATCCGGAAGTCGTCATCGTGGATGAGCTGGCTCATACGAATATACCCGGCAGCAGGAACGAAAAGCGCTGGCAGGATGTGCTGGAAATCCTTGAGGCAGGGATAGACGTGATTTCCGCGATCAATATCCAGCACATCGAAAGCATCAATGACGAAGTGCGGCAGATCACCGGGGTGGATGTGCAGGAGCGCGTGCCGGATAAACTGCTGCAGATAGCCGATGAGGTGGTGAATATCGACCTTACAGCGGATGAACTGATCACCAGGCTCAAAGAGGGAAAGATCTATGACAGCCAGAAAATCCACCAGGCGCTGCAGAATTTTTTCCAGCCCGAAAAAATCCTGCAGCTTCGCGAATTGGCATTAAAGGAAGTAGCGGGTCAGGTGGAACGGAAAGTGGACTATGAGGTGACCGCCCGTGATAAGCCATGGAGGCACGAACGTTTCCTGGCGTGTATCTCATCGAACCATGGGATCGCGCAGAATATCATCCGGAAAACTGCGCGGCTGGCCTCGTATTACAACAGCAACTGGTATGTGTTGTATGTACAGACACCCAGGGAGTCAACCGAACGGATACCACTGGCGGCGCAACGGCACCTGATCAATAATTTCAAAAATGCCACGCAGCTTGGCGGCGAGGTGGTGCAACTCAAGGAAGGGAACATCGCGAAAGCGATCATGCAGATGGTGGAAGAAAAAAAGATCACGACGGTGTGTATCGGCAAACCACACCTCAAATTGTGGCAGATCATTTTAAAAACAAGTGTGTTCAACCAGCTGTTGCGAACGCTTTCAAAAAATGAAGTAGACCTGATAATTCTATCATAATGACAAGTTCTGTAAAACGAAAAGTACGACTGGGAACGGTTTTCCTGTTTGTCCTGCTGCTGCTTTCCAGCGGAGTGGGGATTTTCCATTTTGTGCGGTTGAAAAATGATTCGCGGGAGATCCTGAAAGACAATTATGAATCCATCCAATACTGTCACCAGATCCAGCAATCCCTCACCGGCGCAGCCCCGCTAACTGCTGCCGCGGCGATCGACAGCCTGATCCGGCTGCAGGAAAAAAACGTAACGGAACCCGGGGAAACTGATGCCACGCAGGCATTGCGGCAGGCCTTTATCCGATTCAGGGCCGGCGATACATCGGTGGCTGTTTACCGGTTGATGAATGATAATATGCAGCAGATCCTTTCTGTGAATATGAGTGCTATTTCACGGAAGAATACATATGCTACAAAGACGGCTGATACAGCCCTGACATATATCTCCATCCTGTCGGCCGTTATTTTCCTTGTTGGGTTTTCTTTCTCTTACAATTTCCCCGCCGTCATCACCACTCCTATCAATGCCCTGATTGAAGGCATCCGGGAGATAGGCAGGAAAAATTACAACTACCGGATCCATCTTGACCGTAAAGATGAATTTGGCCAGATGGCAGATGCATTCAATGATATGGCGGAGAAGGTGGAAGTGTTTGAAAACAGTAATCTAAACAAAATACTTTTTGAAAAGGCGAGGGCCGAAGCGGTGATCAACAGCCTGCGCGAAGCGAGTATCGGTCTCGATAAAGACGGAGTTGTTTTGTTTGCCAACAACCAGGCTTTACAGCTGCTTGGGTTAACCGGTACCGACCTCGTTGGAAAAGCAGTGGAAGATGTGGCCCGGAAGAATGATCTCCTGAAATTCCTGCTGGGTGAAACCGGTACGATGCCTTTCAAGATCGTATTGGACAACCATGAAAATTATTTTACCAAGGATATCATGGATATCAGCGAATCAGGAATGAATTATAAAGTGATTGTATTGCGAAATATCACGTCGTACAAGGAACTGGATGTGGCCCGGACAAACCTGATTGCGACCATCTCGCATGAACTCAAAACCCCGCTCGCGTCTTCGGACTTCAGCCTGAAGCTGCTGGAGGATGAGCGGGTAAGTATTCTGTCGGTGGAACAGAAAGACCTGGTGTTGAACCTCCGGAAGGATAACCAGCGGATGTTGCGGATCCTGAGTGAGCTGCTGAATATGTCGCAGGTGGAAGCCGGGAAAATCCAGCTCGAATTGGGTGAAGTGGATCCTTCAGTCGTGGTAGCCGCGGCCATGGCTACCGTGGACTCCGCAGCGAGGGAGCGGGGAGTTACAATCACCCGCAGTATCCCGGCGGGCCTTCGTCCGGTGACAGCCGATGCTGAAAAAACAACCTGGGTGCTGAATAATTTCCTCGGGAATGCGATCAAGTATTCGCCGGTTGACGGGGTTGTGGCTGTTGAATTAAGGGAAGGTAAATCGGGTGTAGAATTTCTCGTTACGGACAAGGGAGGAGGTATACCTCCTGAATATTTTTCAAAAGTATTTGATCGCTTCTTCAAGGTGCCGGGTTCAAAAGCCCCTGGCAGTGGATTGGGTCTTGCAATCTCGAAAGAGTTTATCGAAGCGCAGGGTGGTACGGTCTGGTTTACCAGCGAAGTCGGTACCGGGAGTACGTTTGGATTTACATTACCGGTGGTGTGAACTGATCGCACCTTGTTGTACGGTGTGTGGGATGAACTGCAGCGAAAGCGTTCATCATCCACATGGGCTGGTTTCTCCGGTTATTCCGCTGAAAAAACAATCGTTTCCCCTTTGCTGGTAGGAAGGGTAATAATCTTACCGGTGATCCTGGTCTTTTTCCCCTGCCGGAAAATGTATCCGTTATTGCCCCATGGCGAAACCAGCCGGAGGGTATTCCCTTTTTCACTATAAATTTTCACAGACCCCAGCTTGCCATTTGTTTTTGTGGCGCTGACGAGGAAAGCATTCGCGGCACGGAGGGTGCTGAAAGATGCGTCTTTGTCCGCGGGCCAGTTGGGGAATAATGTGATGGTGCCATTATAGCTTTGCAGGAGGCACTCGTTGATGACTGCCGGCAGCGCAAAATTTTCAAA
>SEAD01000135.1 GCA_004173355.1 Chitinophagaceae bacterium
CCATTGTATCCTGCCACAGGGTACATCCCTTTCCCAGAGCATTGAAACTTCCATGCAGGCAAGCCGGATAATCAAATCCTTTCCCGAAGTGAAAATGGTCGTAGGCAAAACCGGCTCTGCAGAAGTTCCAACTGATCCGATGCCACCCGAAGCCACCGACCTGATGGTCGTACTAAAACCCGAAAGTGAATGGACTACTACTAAAAACTACAATGAGCTGGCCGAAATGATCAAGGAAAAACTGGAAGTAATACCCGGCGTATTCTTTGAAGCCAACCAGCCGATACAGATGCGTTTTAACGAGCTCATGACGGGCGTCAGGCAGGATGTGGCGGTAAAGATTTTCGGGGAAAATATTGATACTCTCTCCATTTTGGCAAATAATGTCGCCAAAGTCATTCAGTCAGTCAAGGGAGCCACAGCCCCGCAGATTGAACGTACAACAGGTCTGCCGCAGATTACGATCAACTACGATCGTGCCCGTATTGCCGCCTATGGGATGAACATAGATGACATCAATCGCACGATCAGCACCGCTTTCGCCGGTCAGGCGGCCGGTGTTGTCTTTGAAAATGAACGGAAATTTGACCTGGTGGTGCGACTCGACAGCAGCAACCGGACTTCCATCGATGATGTGAGCAACCTCTTCCTTTCCACCACGGATGGCAAACAAATTCCTTTATCACAGGTAGCATCCGTCACCTTTAAGGAAGGACCAGCACAGATCAGCCGGGAAGGCGGAAAACGGCGGATTGTGGTAGGCTTCAATGTAAATGGCCGGGATGTCGAGAGTGTTGTTGAAGACATCCAGGTGAAGCTGAATGCAGCCAACCATCTTCCTTCGGGTTATTATTATACCTACGGCGGTACGTTTGAAAACCTCAGGCAGGCCTCAGCCCGGCTGCAGGTAGCGGTTCCGATTGCACTGGCGCTGATCTTCCTGTTGCTTTATTTCACTTTCAGTTCCATGCGGGAAGCATTACTCATTTACACCGCCATACCCATGAGTGCCATCGGCGGCGTGTTCGCTTTACTTATCCGGGGAATGCCTTTCAGTATTTCTGCCGGAGTAGGTTTTATCGCCCTCTTCGGTGTGGCCGTGCTTAACGGAATTGTATTGATCAGCACATTTAACCAGCTTGAAAAAGATGGTATCACCGACATTTCTCAACGGGTTTATGAAGGAACAAAAACACGACTACGGCCGGTACTCATGACTGCCATGGTGGCCTCCCTTGGTTTTATCCCGATGGCGATTTCTTCCGGTGCTGGTGCAGAAGTACAGAAACCATTGGCGACAGTGGTAATTGGCGGTCTGGTCAGTGCGACATTCCTTACCCTTTTCGTGCTGCCATTACTGTACATTATTTTTTCCGACCGGAAGAAAACAAACAGGAAAATACCTGCCGCTGCAGGTATGCTGGTCGCAGGGTTGTTTATCAGCACGCTGGGATCTGCCCAGCAGGGAACCGGAACCCGTGTTTCGATTCAACAGGCGCTGACAGCAGCAGGCAATAACCGGCAACTGGGCATTAACAAGGCACAGGTGCAGCGCGGCCAGACACTCGTTAATACGGCCCGCGCATTGCCGAAAACAGGCGTTTTTGTGGAAAACGAAGACTTACGGCCAAG
Organism: Chitinophagaceae bacterium; assembly: GCA_004173355.1. Lineage (GTDB taxonomy): Bacteria > Bacteroidota > Bacteroidia > Chitinophagales > Chitinophagaceae > JBEVJC01. Next base: position 1,633 of record SEAD01000135.1, read on the forward strand.
CGACCAAAAAGGCATCCTGAAGATCGGTTTGTCGCAAGGCATGGCCTGGCCCGGACTTTATAAAGCCCAACGGAATTTATTTAAAGAACAACTGAAATACTATGAATTGAACAGTGCGGTATTGAGTGCAGATATTATGCGGAACGTCCGATCCGTTTACTACCAGCTCTGGTTCCTCCAGGACAAGGAGCAGTTGTACAGGCGACTGGACAGTATTTACCAGTCATTGAGCGCCGCATCCGTGTTGAAAGTACGGACAGGTGACAGTCCGGGACTGGACAGTGTAGCTGCAAACGTCCGGAAAAATGAACTGCAGGCATTGCTGGCACAGATTGAAACGGATATAGAAGTCCAGCAGCAGTCGTTGATGCAGCTGCTGAATACTGATTCCAGCCTCTTACCTGAACTTTCGAAACTCGAAAAGCTGCCTGTACCGCAATTGGCCACTGACTCCCTTCACCCGCTCCTGAATCTTCAGAAACAGAACCTCGATATCGCTAATGCGGGTGTGGCGGTGGTGAAAAATGAAAATCGTCCTGAGTTCTCCGGACGATTCTTTTCCCAACGGCTCTATGGGTTGGAAAATCCATTTTCGGGATTTTCTGTGGCGGTTGCTGTTCCACTTTTTGGTTCCGGCGCTAACCGTAACAAAGTAAAAGCGGCACAGGCTGAAGCCCGGATACAGGAACAACAACTCGAATACGGTCGACAGGTGTTTAATACAGAACTGATCCAGGCGAGGAAAGAGGTTCAGAAGAATAACTCGATGCTCCGGTTCTATGAGTCGTCAGGCCTGCGCCAGGCGGAAGAGATCATTAAAGCTTCGGCGCTCGCCTATCGATCGGGGGAAATCAGTTTTGCTGAACTTTCCCAGTTCCTTACCCAGGCTATCACTATTCAGCAAAACTACCTGGATAACCTCAATGCATACAATCAATCTGTTATCCAGCTGAATTACTATACCCATCAATAAAGACAAAAAGATTACCGATGAAATTTATAGCAACACTCCTGATGTTATCGCTAACAACGCTTATAATTAGTTCCTGTGGCGGTAAGGATGAAAAAGCAACCACAGAACAAACGGAAGGGCAATCAGAAGAACACGACGATGAACATGGTAATGCAAATACAGCCACGCTTACCGAAGAACAAATGAAAAGTATCGGTGTCGAGCTCGGCCAAATTGAGGACAAACAACTGACAGCCACGATCCGCGCAAACGGCGCGCTTCGGGTACCCAACCAGAATAAAGCGGCGATCAATTCGCTGTATGGTGGAGTGATCCGCACCCTGCTTATCCAACCGGGTAACATTGTAAAAAAGGGCCAGGTCATTGCGACGATTGCAAATCCAGAGTTCATACAGGTACAGCAGGAGTATCTTGGGATCAGTCCACAATTAATCCTGGCCGAACAGGAATTGAACCGGCAAAAAGAACTCAATGCAGGAAATGCCGGAGCCTTGAAGAATCTGCAGTCTGCCGAATCAAACCTAATGGCATTAAGAACCCGAAAATCTGCACTGGAGCAACAGATCCAGTTGATGGGAATTAGCCCAGCCAGCCTTGCAAATGGCAAACTCGTATCGGTGCTTTCGCTCCGATCCCCGATTTCCGGGATTGTCAGCGCGGTATCAGTAAAAATCGGCAGCTATGTGGATCTCAATACACCCGTTGCGGATGTGGTTGATAACAGCCAGTTACACCTTGACCTTTTTGTGTATGAAAAAGATCTTCCACGACTGAAAAACAACCAGAATATTCATTTTACCCTGACCAATAATCCGGGCAAGGAGTACGATGCCCAGATTTATTCACTGGGATCCACTTTTGAAGACGAAAGTAAGGCGGTCAGCGTGCACGCAACGGTTAACGGGGATAAAACCGGTCTTATCGACGGGATGAATATCACTGCGCTAATTAGTCTGGATAAAGTCCAGACCCCCGCAGTCCCGAACGACGCAATTGTAAACTTCCAGGGTCAGGATTTTATTTTTATGGTTACTGATCCCCATGCAGAAGATGCACATCCGGATCCCAAAAAAGACTCACTATCCAATGCCGGGCAGGATGCGAAGCCATCAAATGGGATAACCTTCGAGAAAGTGCCCGTAGCAAAAGGAACATCTGAAGTGGGTTATACCCAGATAACATTGCTGAAGCCAATACCGATGAATGCAAAAATTGTGACCAAGGGAGCGTTCTTTGTCCTGGCCAAAATCACCAATTCCGGCGAAGGGGAACACGGTCATTAGGAATCAAAAAAAAGTTTCAAAATTTAACCTACAACCATGGAAATGAAAGAAATTAATCTCGATATATTACTGCCTCAGGTTCCCGATGCCAAAGATGATTGCGTGACCCGGATCATTCTGGAAATGGAAGCAACCAGGGGAATCGATAAAGTGCATATGGTGGATGAAAAAAACAATGTGAATGCAAAGTTGTGCTTCCATTACGATCCTCAGGTTATTACGCTACAGAAAGTGCAGGCGCTTGCCGAAAAGGCAGGTGCAAGGATCAGCAACCGATACAGCCACGTCATCCTGCAAGTGGAGGGCTTCCGACACCAGCGACAAACCAGGCTGGTAGAAACAGCGGTGAAGGGCGAGAAGGGAATCCTTAGTGTGAATGCAACAAGTACGGGATTTGTGAGCGTCGAATTTGATTCGACGATCACCTCTTCCTCCGATATTTTCGGATATATGCGGAAATACGACCTCAAGGTCACAGACTCCGGGACAGATGCAGCCGGGAAATTGGTCAGATTGCAAAAAGACAAACCGGGTGTGGCCAAAGCTGTACATAACGAAGGGAAAAGTGGGTCATCCGCTACGGACCACGACCATTCGGATCCCGCGCACAAACATTCTGAGGGCGAAGCTGATTCAGGGCATGCGCATGGGGGGCTGTTTGGTAAAAATACAGAACTCATTTTTAGTCTTATTTGTGGTGCACTCATCGGGATTGGCTATGCCCTCTCCTTTTCTGGTGTAAATCCCGTAGCATCAACGATACTGTATATCAGTGCGTATGTTTTCGGAGGGTTCTACACTGCCAGGGAAGCTATTCAAACCATTTCGAAAGGCGGATTTGAAATTGATTTCCTTATGCTGGTGGCCGCAATCGGGGCTGCTATACTGGGCAGCTGGCTGGAAGGAGCCCTTTTGTTATTCCTGTTCAGTCTCGGGCATGCACTTGAACACTTTGCAATGGAAAAGGCAAGGAAATCGATTTCGGCATTGATGGACCTTGCACCGAAAACGGCATTATTAAAAAAAGGCGAGGAAACCATTGAGGTACCTATTGAACAGTTAAGAATCGGAGATGTAATCGTAGTCAGACCCAATACCAAAATTGCCGCAGACGGGTATATTGTAAAAGGTGGCAGCAGTATCAACCAGGCACCGATAACTGGGGAAAGTATTCCGGTTGATAAGACGGCGGTTGACGATCCGGACATCCAAGTTGAAGATGCGGGCAAATTGGACGATAAACACCGGGTATTTGCCGGTACAATCAATGGCAATGAACTGTTGGAAATTAAGGTAACAAAGGCGGCAACTGATTCAACCTTGTCAAGGCTGGTTAAAATGGTGAACGAAGCTCAGACTCAGAAATCTCCCACCCAGCAGTTTACCGATAAAATCGAGCGGATCTTTGTACCATCGGTCCTGATCCTGGTCTTCTTGCTTTGTTTTGCCTTCCTGGTAATCGATGAAACCTTCAGCCAGAGTTTTTACAGGGCAATGGCTGTACTTGTAGCAGCTAGTCCCTGTGCGTTGGCGATTTCCACTCCAAGTGCAGTGTTAAGCGGTGTTGCGAGAGCGGCCAGGAGTGGCGTTTTAATAAAAGGTGGGCGACCACTGGAAGATCTCGGGACACTGACGGCACTCGCATTTGATAAAACCGGTACCCTGACGGAAGGAAAGCCTAAGCTCACAAAGGTTCAACCGTTGAATAACTCCATGAGTGAAACCGAGTTGTTGAGGATTGTGGTAGCTGTGGAAGCACTGAGTGACCATCCGATTGCAAAAGCAATAGTGCGGGATGGCAAGGAAAAATTAAATGGAGAGTCGGTACCCATGGCTCATGATCTTGAAGCCGTTCTAGGCAAAGGCATCAAAGCAGCGCTCGGAAACGATGAAATTTATGCCGGGAATCTTGCATTGTTTGAATCGCTGGACGAAACTAAGCCAGATAATGAGATAGTGGAGATTGTCCGGACGGCAGAAAGCCAGGGCCAGACAACTATGCTCATCCGTCAGAACAACACCTATATCGGCATGATTGCCGTAATGGACACCCCACGGCCAGAAGCCAGGGAGACACTGTCCGCATTGATGGATATTGGGATCAAGAAAATGATCATGTTGACAGGCGACAACCAGCAGGTTGCCGAAGCAGTGGCTTTACAGACGGGCATTACAGAAGCGCGCGGAGGGCTGTTGCCGGAACAAAAAGTAGCTGCTATTGAGAAATTGGCACAAGAGGAAGGGAAAGTGGCAATGGTTGGGGATGGAGTGAATGATGCCCCCGCAATGGCAAAAAGTACAGTTGGGATTGCAATGGGGGCAGCTGGTAGCGATGTGGCCCTTGAAACTGCTGACATTGCGCTAATGGGCGACAAACTCTCACTCCTGCCCTTTGCCATCGGTTTGAGCAGACAATCCAAGCGGATTATCCGGCAGAACCTGCTGATCAGCCTTGGCGTTGTGGCGATTCTTATACCAACCACAATACTCGGAATCGCGAAAATCGGACCTGCCGTTGCTGCGCATGAAGGGTCCACCCTTATTGTTGTTATTAACGCATTGAGACTGCTCGCTTATAGACAGAAAAGCTGAGCGAGTCGCAACCATGATTTAGATGTTTTGAAACTCGAATCTTGATTTAGAGTTCACTGGAATGTATCCCGACTTTAATTTGGCAGACGCTGTCTGCCAAAAATGAGTTCGGTGAATTCTGTTAATCGAGTAATTTTCTTTAAAGCCAGAGAAAGAAACGCCGGATCACCGGCATCCTCCCACCCCCAGCAGCTAACATCCAGGCGCAATGCATTTTCATCAGATACAGCAGAACTATTTTAAACTTTAGATTAGTTTACAAATCGGAATCCAAATATTTCTTCAAGTCGGTAATAGACCGGATCTGAAGCTGACCTGCCTGCTCTTTCCGCATCATCAGAGCATATGCATTGTTGAATCCGATTGGTCGCAGCCATTCCAGGCCAAACCGCGTTCGGAATTCGGCGCGGACAAAATCATATGTCTTATTGGGGTCGGACATTACTTCCGCCAGTTTTGCCGGATCTGGCTGCAGCAAAACCAAAAGGCCGGTTCCGGTATACTCCGGGTAAAAGTCAATGCCATCGGCCATGAGGGCATCGAAGCAGATTTTTGTACCTCCCAGGCCGGTCTTGGTAGTAACGCTGTAAGATGTATGGCCTTCAATAAGAAGTTTATACATCTCTGCCAGGATATACTGCTCGCCAAATATCTTGGATCCTACCCGTATTGTTCCCCCACCTCCGCTACCGGGAGGCCTGTAAAGACCCTTACGCTCTAAAAATTCCCGCGCCACCGTCGCAGGAGTCTGGTTAAGGATATCCGTGCGGTAATTCAGGTCTGTCATTGCAGAATCATTAATTTGCCCGGCCAGCAGGTTCAGCACCTTTTCCAGGGCAGGAAATTTTAATAAGGTTTGTGTCCTGATTACCGGAGCGGCATAATAAGGCGGAAAAATATGTTTATCGTCTTCCAGCACACTCAGGTTGAATGCCATGATCCTTCCATCGGTGGAGTACCCGCTGATGAGATCCAGTTCGCCATCCTGCAGCGCCTTGTACATAATCGCGTCACTTACAACAAGCGGGTTCACTTTCAGGCCATATACGGACCGTAACCCAAGGTCACCATCCTGTCGCCCCATAAACTCAGGGGTAAACCCTGCCTTAAATTCGTTTCCTTTTGCTCTTGTAAAAATGGTAATAAAGATGACCAGAAGTGCAACCGCGGGAACCACTAGTAGTGTTTTTCCGGGCATCGCGAAACGAGTCCGCTGCGCAAGACCGATCAACTGGTCAAGGAAGATAGCCAGGAAAGCAGCAGGGATTGCCCCGGCAAGAATCATGTTGGTATTGTTCAGTGAAATACCTCCAAAAATAAATTCACCCAGCCCTCCTGCGGCAACAAATGATGCCAGTGTGGCCACACCTACATTTATCACCGCAGCTGTGCGGACCCCTGCCAGTATCACCGGCATTGCTAAGGGAATTTCGACCTTATACAGAACCTGGTACCTGCTCATGCCAACAGCCTTTGCCGCTTCCGTTATTGCCGGGCTTACGCCGGTAATACCAGTATAAGTATTCCGGATTACAGGCAGCAATGCATAGATAAGCAATGCAATAATTGCTGGTGTGATCCCAATACCGAATGCCGGAATCATAAACCCGAGTAAAGCGATACTTGGCACAGTCTGTAGAACGCCCGCAATGCCGAGAACGGCGTTTGCCATTTTTTTTCGCCTGGAAATAATTATACCCACAGGAATGCCGATCATCACTGCCAGTAAAAGGGAAATAAAAGTCAGCGAAAGATGCTCAACAACCTGCGCCAGAATTTTCTGGTGCTGTTCGACTATAAATTCCCAGAATCCCTGTTGTTTCATTGAAATTGTGTTTTCCTATACTGCGCAAAAGCATTCGTGGTCACCTCATACAGCCCGGACGCCTCCCGACTCATACTAAGTTCCTCCAACAACTGCCACACAGTCGTCTTGGGATTGAAATCCTGCAATCCAGCTCCCTGCAAAAACGGCTGGATATCTTTTAATGTCGCAATTTTATGCTCCAGTAGTAAACTGTTGCTTTCAAAGAATTGTTTCACAAAATGGGTTGCCGGACGGTAAAGCATTTCACGCGGTGTTCCCACCTGCACAATCCGCCCATTTTCCATCAGTCCGATCCGGTTTCCCAATTCAAATGCTTCCTGCACATCGTGCGTTACGAGAATAATTGTTTTATTGCGCAATTCTTCCAGGGATGAAAACTCTTCATGTATCTCGGTGCGGGTTATGTTGTCGAGCGCAGCAAACGGCTCATCCATTAGCAGAACAGGGCTGTTTGCAATCAGCGCCCGTGCAATACCCACCCGCTGCTGCTGTCCCCCGCTCAGCTGGTGAGGATAAAGGTCAAGAAGGAAATCAGGGAGCTTTAGTTTGCGGACGAGAAGTGCTGTTTTTTGCTTTATGGCACCCGGCTCCCATCTGAGAAGGGTCGGAACCACAGCTATGTTCTGCCTCACAGTATAATGAGGAAACAAGCCGGCATGTTGCATCACATAACCTATCCCTTTTCGAAGGTCATTTGCATCCTGACGCGTCACAAGCCTGCCGTCCAATGTTATCTCCCCACTGTCAGGTTCTACCAGGCGGTTAATCATTTTCAGCGTTGTGGTCTTACCACATCCGCTGGGTCCGAGCAGGACGAACGTTTCACCGGCTGTAACCTCGAATGAAATGCCATCGACCGCTACCCTGTTGCCAAAGTGTTTTGAAACGCAGTTGAAGCTGATCATGTTGTTTATTTAGCAAGCCGGATTCCGGTAAACTGCCAGCGGAGAGGCGGATGGAAAAAATTACGGTAGGTATGTCGGCTGTGACCGCGAGGGGTCGCGACTGAAGCACCCCGTAATACCATCTGGTTGATCATGAATTTGCCATTGTACTCTCCCACCGCACCTGCCTCCTTCCGAAAGCCGGGATATGGAAGATAGGCACTGTTAGTCCATTCCCACCGGCTACCCCAATCGAAGTGCCCGGATGCGGCTTCCCACTCAAATTCTGTGGGTAGACGTTTGCCAGCCCATGCTGCGAATGCGGATGCCTCATAAAAGCTGATATGGCACACCTCATCCTGCAGACCGATCTCAGCTAATCCATCCAGCGTATAATGCATCCACACCCCATCTATATTATGCCAGTACAAAGGAGCTTTAACCTGCTGTTTGTTCACCCATTCCCAACCTTCCGCATGCCAGTAACGGAAGTCACGGTATCCCCCGTCACCTATAAAATCAAGATATTCGCCGTTTGTTACCAGACAGTCACTGATCTGGAAGGCATTGAGGTAGACCTTGTGCCGGCCAGACTCATTGTCGAAACTGAACTGATCACCAACATGTCCGATCCCGAAAATCCCTTCTTCAACTCCGATCATTTTCCCGCCGCCCCTAAAAGCCGGCATTCCCTCAAGAATGTTTTGGCCGATTGCAGGAAGAAGCGGGTTGTGGCCAAGTATATATTTGATATCCGAAATCAGCAACTCCTGGTGCTGCTGCTCATGATTCAATCCAAGTTCTAACAGTACCAGTGCATCAGTACTGACATGGGGCGATTTAAGCAAAAATGACATTTCCCGTTCGACATACTCCCTGTAATGGTAGACGTCAGCCACTGAGGGTCGGCTGAGATTGCCCCGATCCGTCCGGATTACCCGCGCGCCAATTGTTTCATAGTAACTATTGAATACGAAATTGTATTGCTGGTCAAAAACCTTGTAGTCCGGCAGGTTTGGCAACAACACAAAGGTTTCAAAGAACCATGTGGTGTGACCTAAGTGCCATTTGGGCGGACTCACGTCGGCAACCGGCTGGACCACATAATCTTCAGTTGCCAGTGGTGCACAGATCGCAACACTCCTCTCCCGAACCGTCCGATACCTCGCATGAAGTGTCCTGTCTTTTTCTTCAGGCTTATTTATTGTTTCCAGTTCCATACTCTTATTTTTATATAACTCAGGCAACCTGCCAGATCACATCTACAAAATATTGTTCGGAGTCCATCACTTCTGAAACAGGCACAAAACCTGATTTCAAGGCAAGGATCGCAATGTCCGAACGGGAAAATTTCTGCGAAATTTCCATGTATATTGATTCCCCTTTTTCAAATGAGATCGTCTCCCCATCAATCTCAATATCCTGCGCCCGCGTACTGACCAGAAAACTGCGGCATGCACCACTTAGGGGATCGTAAGTCTGGTAGTGCTGAAATCCCGCTACATCGATTCCGGCATCCAGCTCACGATTTATTCGTGTAAGAAGGTTCAGGTTGAAGGCGGCCGTAATTCCGGAAGGGTCATTATACGCGCCCAATATAATGAATGGGTCCTTCTTCAGGTCAAAGCCAATTATAACCCGATCTCCGGGAGAAAGGATTTGCCGGATTTTCAGGCAAAATTCATAGGAATCTTTTTTTTCCATATTCCCAATATTACCGCCAAGTATCATCACAACTTTTTGCCTTCCAGAAGCAGCACAAGCCTGCTCAAGCATTTCAAAGTATTCGCCCTGCAGGCACATCATCTCCAGTCCCGGAACGGCTTCCTCAATATTCTCGCGCAGAATATCCAGAATATTACCGGAAATATCTACCGGCATATAACGAAAATCAGCTCCCGTATCGCTTAGATGCTGCAGAAGGTGCCTGGATTTCACACCATCGCCAGCACCCAATTCGATGAGGTCAAATGCTGTGTCCTCAAAGCATATACCCTGGGAAAGAAGTGCTGTCTTGTCCCGGAAAATTTCCAGCTCTGCATCTGTCAGGTAATATTCAGGCATGGCCATAATATCCTGGAACAACCTGTCACCCGCATCATCATAGAAATATTTTGATTGAAGACGTTTAGGTACACTCTTTAAACCATTGATTACATCCTGACGGAATGATCGGGCTGCCGAAGTCTTCTCCTTGTGGAAACCAGCTACCATCAACCGATTAAATCCCACTTCCATTATTTCATTAACGTTTTTCATAAATACACCACTATTTTTCCCGCACCTGAATTTGATTCCATTAAACGGTGGGCTTCATTGATCTGATCAAGCCTGAATACCGCTTTGATAGGCGGCGTGATTTCCCCTGCTGAAACCCTGTTGAGGAATTCCTGAAACGCGGAAGGTTCAACTCTCATCTGACCGCTATCATAAATGGTAAGATTTACTGAAGAAGGGATAAAATCCATGGGGGAAAAATCCTTCATTGACCATTGTTCAGACAACATTCCTGCCATACAGACTGTTCCTCCAGGCCGGACACATCGCAGCGAATCACCCAGGGTGGTAGTTCCAACCAATTCGAGGACTTTATCTACTGATTGCGGCAGATTATCCCGTAACACTCCCTGATCAATTAACACATCAGATGCCCCGTTTTTCAACAAAACAGCACGTTTTTCCGGAGTGCGGGTAGTTGCAATAACGGTTATGCCCTCGGCAGCCGCCATTTGTGTTGCGAGCAATCCTACGGAAGAGGTTCCACCACGTATGAGAAGCCGTTCTCCTCTTTTAACACCTAAAGCGGAATAAAGCGACCCATGGGCGGTCTGGAACATCTCAGGCAATGCTCCCAGCGTTGGCCAGGCTAAGGCACTGTGAAACGGCGAAACGATTGATTTCGGAAGCACAGTGTACTCGCCATAGCTGCCATCAAAATCCATACC
>SEAD01000021.1 GCA_004173355.1 Chitinophagaceae bacterium
CGGAGGGTGCTGAAAGATGCGTCTTTGTCCGCGGGCCAGTTGGGGAATAATGTGATGGTGCCATTATAGCTTTGCAGGAGGCACTCGTTGATGACTGCCGGCAGCGCAAAATTTTCAAACCAGATGCCCATGTTTGCGAGGTATGCAAAGTCCGATTGGTCCCCGTATCGCCCACCGGTTTGCGTTACCATATCAGTCGCTGTGCCGTTCGGCAAAAGGGAATAGCGGATATGACGTTTGAATTTTTCCAGATCGAGCATGCCGATACGTGCCGCCTGCATATTGGCAAAGACAAGATCGGTGCCGCCTTCATTCTGCTGGTTGAGATAAGTCGCTTTCAGCAACTGCCTGGTATTGCTGTCTGAGTGAAGGCCATAGTCCTCGCCGGGAAACGCCGGGAAAAGCGGGTTCGGCACATTGTAAACCATACCCGCCTGTTCGCCGGGAACAGCTACGAGTACTGTCTGCCCCCCATTGGTCAATGCAGTCGGATATTCCGGGAAACGCGAAAGGATCAGGTCAATATCTGCTACCAGCCCGGCATCCTGTTGTGTACTTCCAAGCGTCAGCACGGCTGACCGGAAAGCATTGAAAAGAAACCGGATAAGGGCGAGGTCGGCGATAGGATCATAGTTGTATTTAAAGCCGGGTCGGAGTCCATACATTTCGGGAGGCACGCTTGGGAAAACATGGAACCTGTCATCGTTCCATCGTGGCTGTCCATGTGCATCGGATCGTTTCATGTAGGCTACAAGAAATTCGGTTGCGGCGCGCATGGGTCCATAGGCACGCGTCCGGAGAAAGCTGGTATCGCCTGAATAAAGATAGTGCCACCAGAGGCCCTGCACCGACCAGGGGGTTTCCGATATTTCCCATCCCCAGTCGGGCACAGGGTAGGGATTGATTTTCATTTCAACGGGAAATGCCGAATGCGGGAAATAGGCACCCGGCAGATTGTAATATTCCTTCGCCCAGGATTTACTTACAGGCATCAGCTTTTCTACGAGGTCTACATACGCCAGGTTTTTCTCCAGATGGTTACTGGAGAATGTCAGCCAGAAAGGTTGCTGTGTATTATAGTTCATGTGGTAATCCCCGTGCCATGCCGTCCCGATATTGTTGTAGCTCCAGTTAGCAAACAAACCCGGGCAGGTCACTCCCGGCCGGGTGGCACAATTGAAAAAGTACAGGTTGCGGTACCAGATGGATTCAAGGAAAGAATCGGCCAGTGCCACCGATGACTTCGACCAGAATGCATCCCAGGCGCGCACATGCTCACGCAACACGCTGCTGTAGGTTTCAGGACCTGGTGCTGGGGGGAGTTCAGGTGCTGCCGCGATCGCGGTATCCGCTCCTTCGTCCAGCCGGATAGTCGCGAAAAAACGCTCACCCGGTGTGATTGCAGATTCGAGAAAATCCATCTGCTGCCGGTTACCCGACCAGTCGATCCGCTCCTTCTTTGACATGGTGGTGTTGACCCGGATCGACAGGCTGAATGCCTTATCGGTAGCGACCGCTTTTTTGTTGCCGCCAGAGGGCAATACCTGCCGGAAAAAAAGTGAGCCGGTGGCTGTATCCCCGCCACCGGTGAACTTTGGTATATCAGCGGGGGTCGAGGGATCCGGCATGAGCTTTACCCGGTTAAAGATCCCGCGGTATGGTTTGCCGTTGCCGTCAACCAATCGCATCAGGACCTGGTCACTGTTAAGGTCCGTAAAGATTTCCAGCTGCACCTTTTGCCGGCCCGAAACCAGGAAGCTGACCGTACAGATGCCTTTTGCAATGTCGAGATGGTGGCCGAGTAGTTCGGTTTCTGCACGATCAAATCCAAGTAGCAAAGATCCGCATGGAAAGGGGCGGGGGTAGGGTTTACGGTAGTTCTCTGCAGACATTTCATAATACCGTGCGTACCATGGATCGTCACTCAGGTTCTGGTAAGTTGCGGGAATTTCGTTCACCTTTCCAAAAACATAATCAAAGGTTTTCAGTTCGTCGCGGTGATCCTCTGCCAGCCGGATATCCCATACATTATTATGGCCGAAGTACAGCACGACAGCGTCGGGGCGTGTGGTTACCACCACACCCATCCCCCCGTTGCCCAAAACCGCACCTTCCATAAAGGCCTGTGCCGGTTTATTGACGGATATCGGGTGAAGGCCTGCCCTTGCCATCCCGGCAGACTGGCCGGCACCTGATACAGGTAACGCTAAAAGGCAAAGCCAGCTGACCAGCTCCGCAATATTTTTTACAGGAATCATATGGTGCAGGTTATTCTTCAAAAATAGAACAGGGAGCGACCGCATATTTAAACAAACACAAGTAATATTTGCACAAATCCGGTATGGACGGACAATCGATTTTTTCACGTAATTGCAGGTATGCTTCCACGACTGCCCATTACATCATTTGTATTACTGAATGCAGACCGCGTACAGTTGGACAAAAGCTGGAATTACAAAAACGTTTCCAGTTCATTTTACCGGATCCTGTATATCAGGTCGGGGACGGGGGTATTGTTATCCGGGCGGACAAAAGTGGAACTGGAAAAAGGGTTTATTTACCTGATTCCATCCTTTACCACCTGTAGTTACCGGTGCAACGGCACGCTTGACCAGACCTACCTGACTTTTTTTGAGGAAAGTGCGGGTGGGTTATCAGTATTCCGGACAAACAGGAAGATATTCAGGATCAGGGCACATCCACGGCAGCTCGGGGCCCTGGAGAGGATACTGTTGCTGAACCCGGACAGCGGGATCCGCAGTTCGTTCCATCCCAGGGTTTTTGAAAGGGAGTCGGTGCTTGGTCGTTTCCGCAATCTGAGCAGTTCGGTCCCGTATTCCCATTTCCTGGAAACATGCGGCCTGCTGGTGCAGCTGGTCAGCAGTTTTGTCGGCACCAGCCAGTTCGATTCCGTAGCAGGCGGGAAGATTGATTCAAAAACTTCCGCAGCTATCCAGTATATGCAGAACAACCTTGCGGAGGAAATAACAGTGGCAGCACTCGCAGCAGATGCAAATCAGCATCCCGATCATTTTTCAAAGTGTTTCCTGGTAGCCACCGGCAAACGTCCGTTGCAGTTCCTGAATGCACTCCGGACGGAACATGCCCAATTGCTGCTGGCCAGCACCACAGTGCCCATTGGCGATATTGCCATTGAATGTGGTTTCGACAGCCTTGCTTATTTTGCCCGCGTTTTCCGCGAGCAGACGGGATGTGCGGCAAGGGATTACCGGAAACGCATCAGGGAATCGGATACATACTGGAATGCTCAGTAAGTGCTCGTACCGGTTACAATATATCGCCGGCCTTTGAATTTCCCGGTCCTTGAGAGTACGGTCTTTCCTTTTTTTACATCAATTGTAATTTTGTTGTACTGGCCTTTTTCGAAATCATAACTCTCTCCGTCATCTTCGAACAGTGTCGCCGGACGGATGGTATTGCCATAAGCTTTACAATGCAGTTCGAACACGGTACCGGCATTCACATGTTCCACCGGTTTCGCCAGTGGGAGCAAGGTGCCTTCTTTTATAAAAATGGGGAGTTGATTGTAATTGCAGGTAAAAGTATATTCCTGGCCACCTGCAAATTTTCTGTTTGTGTTAAAATCATACCAGTTGCCTTCCGGCAGGTACACTTTTCGCCCGGGACTTCCGCTTGTGAGTGGTGCCGCAAGGATATCTTCCCCGATCATGTACTCATCACTGAGGTTAAAGACCTTTTCATCGTGCGGGTAGTCAACCACGAGCGCGCGGAACGGGGGTGTGCCGTGTAGCCGGTATTGTGCAAAGGCATTATACAGGTATGGCAACAGGCTCATGCGGTGATTCAATAATTCCCGGAGATCTGCTTCCACCGCTTTTGCATTTTCCATGAACTCGCCATTGTTGTTCTTCTCCCGGTTGATCTGCAGCCATGGCGGATATTGCAGGTACCAGGCATTGAACAGGGTCTGGGCCGAGAGCACCGCAGTCTGCGTCCTGCGCATGAATTCTTCCACCGATGCGGATTCGCGTACTTCGGGCGACCAGATCAGTCCGCCAAAACCCGAGTTCGGGATCATACGGATGTATTCGCGATGGTCGTAAGTGTCGCTGTAAAGAGCAGCGGGGTAGGGCGATGCAAAGGCATTTGATGCACGTACATCGAGGTAGGTGCGCCGGTTCAGGTCTTTATAGATTTTGTAAATGGCTTTCTGGTATACAATCCCGAATACCTGGTGCATTTGTTCGCCATCGATCCCGGAAGGGAAGCGGCTATGTTCGGGAAAACTCCATGTCGAGTTTCCGTAAAGCAGGTTTGAGTTGTCACATTCGTCGAGTTTGAATCCGGAAACACCTTTTTCCACAAAGGTGCTGCGATGGTAGTCGGAAAATATTTTACCCGCTGACGGATCAGCAAAATCCGGTACCAGTCCGTTCCAGACCAGGTAGTCACCGGATTTTGATTTCAGTGGATCATGAATCGGTGAAGCGGGATTTACGAAAGCATGTTCCCACAGGTTGAGCCGGAATCCCTTGCTGAGTATCGTATCGATGAAGCGGTCAGGGGAAGGGAAGAAGTCGCGGTTCCATACATATGAACAGGAGTAGGCGGCAGTCTGCCAGCGTGGTTCAAGCCCGAGTACATCACATGGCAGATGGTTGTCACGGAAGTAGGTGGCCATATTGCTGACCTGTTGCTGGTTGAAATCGGCTTTCACCCGGTATTTCACGCCAAGGCCCCAGAGCGCTGGCAGGGCGCCGCCACCGGAAAATAAATTATACCGTTGGATCACCTGCAGCAATTCCGGGCCTGCAAAAATAAAAACCTCCACACCCCCTGCGCCGGGAACATCCACAGCCACATAACCTGAACCCTTGCTCCTGTTCTGGTACAAATCTTCTACCGAGTTGCCTGGCCCCGCGGGTCGGATGCTGGCCGCCGAAGAATTTTTTTCCGTGCTGCCGCAGTAAAAGGTGGTGTAGCGTGCAGTGTTTACGAGGATTCCGTAACCTTTATTCGATACATAAAATGGCATAGGGGCATGGGTATATCCAAGATCATTGGAGGGATTATCATTTACGATTGGCTTTTTCCGGAGGCCGCGCTGGTTGAATGAACCTATCTGCAATCCAAAGCCATAAAGTTGTTCGTTGTCCGTCAACGGAATCTCCACCAGCACACCCCGCGGCTCGGTGCTGATCCGGATCTCGTTAAGGTCAAATGGTAAAGCATGTGCTGGCAGCAGTTTCATTTCTTCCAGCATCGGTTGCTGATCGGAAAAATGGTAGAGGTTGAACTGGTCAGGCTTTCCTTCGCTGATTTTGGTGACCCCGGGGGCAATGGAATCCGTTGTCCGTGGCTGGGCGATAGCCGTAGTGATAGTCAGCAGCAGGGCAAGGGGAATCAGCAAGGAAAGTGTTCGGGTCATAATTGAAATTTATGGCAACACCGAAATTAACCTTTTTGCTGCTGGTTCGGAGGATCCTCCGCTTTCAGGGTTACCCTTTGTTATGGTTGATGACATTTTGCTTTCTGGCCGATTTGCCTGAAATAACGCACCATGCAGCAAGTATTCCGGGTCGTACATTTCCGGCCATTACACTTATCACTGTTTTTCGTTTTATTAGTATCGGTTATCCTTTTTCCTGGCTGCAGCAAGGATAAGGAGACTGAAGCCTGTCAGACAAAAGTGATCCTTGGCAAACTTTCATTGTTATGCGACGGGAGGTATGAATATCTCACCAGTGGCGGAGGCCGCATACTTATCAACCTGAAAACCACCCAGGTCATTTTAAGTCACAGGGATTATGAAACATTCCGGCTTGAATTCTGGGGAGAGCATCTGGAAGGGGATGTGGAAGTGGTCAATTTTAATCACGAAAACCTGAATGGGAAACATATCAAAGACAGGCTCCTGCCAACCCGGACCATACTTTTTCCGGACGGGACAAAACTGACGATGGCCTCGACCAGCATGGGCAAGATGGTGCACACAATCAGTATCTACGATGGTAATGAAAGCCACCAGTTTGATTTTGCGTCAAAGAAAGTGAAACATGGTTCGCTTGATGCTGCAAAAGCAAAACAGCTCGATGATGCGGAAGCGGATGGTGAAGCGGGATCATTCTCCTTTGACAATGTGGGACTCGAATTTTTTAATTCGTATGACGAGGTAACCCCGGGCAATAAAGTAATTAAACGGTTACTGCTGGGTACCATCGTTCGGTCAGAGGCTACCCAGGTAAACGATTACTTCGATGATCCACGTCTGGGTCACACCTAAATCAGGGAAAATCCTGGTTTTCCTGCGGGCGGATTGTTTTTAACCCCGGTGCCCGTTCGTGTCCCGCTCATCCGTTTCCAGGACGATGTTCGGATGTCCGCTAATGATTTCAAGTATGATATCGAAGTAAGTTTTTCCAGTGCCTGCTTCCAGTTCTTCGAGTTTTGCTTTAAAGAATTCCCTGTTGTACGGCGAGCCCGGTACTAATTTCTCAAGGTAGTATTGTTTTGTGCACGCATAACCAAGTGCTTCCCGGCTTTGTTTGGTACCCCTCCACCGTACCGTGGCAGGTTTGTCACCCGACAAAACACCGTAACCGCCGTACAACAGGTCGTTCAGGGCATCGAGGCTTTCCCCGAGTTCCCAATCTTCCCCTTGCATAAATACCCTGTTTATCTCCTGGTAAAATGATGGTATATCATGGATCAGTGTTCCATCAATAAGTATTATCTCTGCCATAGGTACTCACTGACCGGGGTTTAAAAAAATTTTCACTTATTTTTTGCTTCGTGTGTAAAGTTAAAGGGGAAGGCGAAGTACCGGAATTTTGACGGCATTCAATTTGCTGCCAATAAACCGGTATACCAACTATCCGCTGAACTGCCTTTCCCCTTTTTCCTCCCTTATCGTTTCCGATTGCCATTAAACCATTGGTCGTAGTCCACCTGGACAACGATTGCCAAACCTCAACTTATGAAAAAAGCCCTGCTTTGCATGGTGGCCCTGCTGTCGATTCTATGTGCCCGGTCCGCGGATTATTACTGGGTCGGTGGCGGGGGTAACTGGACTGACCTGGCTCACTGGCGGCTCGCCAGCCCTGCCGGGAGTATCCCGGGCGTAACTCCGTCGCCTTCAGACAATGTTTTTTTTGGTGGCTATAGTGGTTTTGGTACCACAGCACCGGCTAACACGGTCACGCTTCAGGCCAGCGGCTTTTGTGATAACATGACCTGGGAGGCAGGTGTGCCCAACAATCCCGTATTTATATCATCCGATTCTACTGTAAAATTGCAGGTTTCCGGTAATGTGGTGCTCTCCCCCGCAACCACCTACTCGCTGGTAATCGTTTTTGCAGGCAACTCATCAGGCACTATAAAGACAAACGGACCGGTGCTTGGCGAGTTTGGAATGGAAATCAACCGCCCGGGAGGGGGCCTGGTAGTTACCGATAGCCTGGTTGTGCCTGCAGTAACCAATATCCATGGCACGAACGCTATCACACTTACCAGCGGAACTTTTGATGTGAGCGGCCGCACGATGAAAGTCTTCCAGTTCCTGAGCCAGAACAACAATACACGCACGATTGCTTTCACAGGTGCATGGGTCAGCACCTACAGGTGGTATCGTGTCAGCGGAAGGAACAAAACGATCGATGCATCCGGAGCTGTTCTCGATTTTTCCGATGCAATCATCATCGGGGGTATCTATGGGAGGGTTTCTGTCAGCGGCGGAACCACTCAGGATGCGGTGCGGGTTGACAGTGCGGAATTTTCATCCATACGTTTTACGCATGCATCCCCTGTATTGAATACAGGATTGGGTATTGATAACCGGTCCGACACCGTCATCTTTTCCGGACGGGGAAACATTGCCCTTCGCAACGATATCGGATTTCTTCGCTTTGAAAAAAAAGGGGAATTGTTTGGTACAAACCGCATCGGGAAAATGGAGTGCCTCGATGACTGTTATATATCACTGGCCGGGGGAATTGTTGACGTTGACAGTTTGATTTTTGCCGCATCACATACGTACACGCTCTATGGAACCCTGAACATCGGAAAATACTTTTTTGTTCCCGGGCAACCCTGCGAATCATTTACCGCCATGTATGGCTACCCGTCAACCATTCTCCAGTTTGCCCCCGGGGCAGTAGTGGACATCAGTAATGCATTGCTTGATGGAGTTAGGGCAGCCGGTCCGGTAACGCCCATTGCGGTCACCGGGTTTGATGCAGGTTTAAACACCGGTTTTGTTATTACGGAAGCTTCCGGTCCCGGGGGAACCCGGTATTGGGTGGGAGGGTCTGGTAACTGGAATGACCGCACCCACTGGAGTATAACCAGTGGTGGTGCCGGCGGGGCCTGTCTTCCATTCCGGGCAAATGATGTGGTATTTGACATAAACAGTGGCCTCAACGGCACTTCTGAAATCCGGACTGCGACCAATTCCTTCTGCAAAAACATGACCTGGAATAATGTTGGCAATGTGTCATTTTATGATACTACTGCACTGCTGCTGCGGATTTACGGTTCGCTGGTAATGGACCCATCAGTTACCATGAATTCAGTGCTTGATTTTTCGGGCGATGCCAGCGTTGACATAACAACCAATGGTTCCACCTTTGGGGCGGTTGAGTTCCGGGTTACGAAGACGGTGCCGAATAGTGTGACCCTGACAGACGACTGGATCAATCCTGCCGGGGGAAGCATAGTGCTTAACCAGGGAAACCTGGACATCTCCGGTCGTGTGATCTCCATCGCAACTTTTTCAAGCACCAATCCCGATTACCGTAATGTTGATATCAGCAATACAGACATCACACTCAGTAACCGCTGGGCGTATATTGGTTTTGGAAAAACTATCAATACAGGGGGATCGCATATTACGGCCAATTCACTGGAAGTACGGGCAGGTGATCCGCTGTATTATCCATGGGTAGACGTTACCGGCACCGGCGGCGTTGGCTTCCGGATTGAAGGCACTGATTTTGGCAGGCTCACATTCCTGTCTGCATCCCCGGCAAGTAATGCCGGACTTGGTCAGGCAAACCACGTACGGAGGCTTGAATTCAAAGGGGCAGGTTTTTTACAATACTCCAACCAGCTTGATTCGGTTTTTTTTGCAGCGGGCCGGAGATACCGGATCACGGATGTAACGTATGTGTGGAAGTACCTTAAAACGGAAGGGGGAACATGTGGCGCCCCGACCGAATTCCGTGGGCCCGGACGATTTACGTTTTCCGACACCACAGTGGTGGATGTCAGCAATACTTATTTCCAGGATATCGCTGCGAATTCAATTGCACCGGTACCCGTAAATGGTTATGACGGTGGCGGAAATTATAACTGGATATTTACCTCGCCTGCGGGCTCGCCCCGTTACTGGGTAGGTGGTGCAGGAGACTGGCACGACAGTGCCCATTGGAGTACAACAAGCGGGGGAGCAGGAGGAGCCTGTATTCCTTCTATCCGCGATGATGTTTTTTTCAATGGCCAAAGCGGATTTACCCCAACGGGCCGGAATGTATCTGTCACCAGTGGGAACGTGTTTTTCCGGAATCTCGACTGGACGGACGCTGCAAACAATCCCGTCTGGAGCAGGACCGGCAGCTGGACTACAGAAGCATGGGGTGACAGCATCATCCTGAACCCATCGGCAACGTTTAACATTGGCAGCTTTACATTACGCGACAGCACTGATACATTTCTCAGAAACACGGTGGCGGGGAATTTTGACTGGGTGATCAATAAAGCCGGAGGTGGCCTGACACTGCTCGATAATTATTCCAATCCTTTAACGGATATTTTACTGGTAAATGGTGAGTTGAATATGCCCGGCAAGTCGGTAAATATAAATTCGATTGATAACAGTGGTTTGTCCAACGCGTCAGGAATCGACATTACAAATGCTGTGGTTACCACGGCGACACGCTGGCGGTACAGCGGTGATACCACGTCGCATGCGTTGCGGGCAGAAGGGTCATCGATTACTGCCAATGACTTTAATACACTGGGTTTTGCTTACAACAGGGTGAGCATATCCGGTCCGGCTGCTTCAAGCGCCACGATAGGAAATACCAGGATTGACAGCCTGGTGTTTACAAACACCGCCGCAGGCGTCTACGCTGGTATTTTTGGGGATAACAATCGTGTCAATTACCTCGAATACAAAGGCAGTGGAGGGATAATCGGTTCGGGTAACTCTGTCGGCACAATGGTTTTTTTCCCGGGAAAAAACTACCGCCTGCCTTCATTCAGTAACCTGGCGATAACAGACAAATGGTTTGCCAGTGGTACACCGTGCAATCCGGTCAGGATTGAAAGCAGCAGTACCGCAGGCAATGCAATAGTAACGCTGTTGGGCGGACGACCTGAATTTGATTACGTTTCTGTACAAAACATAACGGCGGCCGGGGCGGTGCCCGTCAAAGCTTCCTCGCATTCGATCGACGCAGGAAGCAATAGCGGCTGGGATTTTGATCCGTACAATCCGGCATCGCCGGTGCGTGGACTTGGTCCTGATTCCGAAGTGACCGCAGGCGGTTTCCCGTATGTAATACGCACGGAAGGTTTTTACGGATCGCCGCTCACTTCCTACAACTGGAATGACAACAGCACCGGTGACAGCCTGGTGGTTACCACACCTGGCACATACAGTGTCAGGGTAACGCTGCCTGACGGATGTGTGGTGGACGACCAGGTGGTGATAACTGAAGGCATACCCTTGCCGGTAACGTTTACCGGTTTCAATGTACGGATCAGGCCATGTGAAGCTTTGCTGGACTGGCAGGTTACCGATGTTTCCGGATTCAGTCATTTTGTTGTCGAGCGGAGTAATGACGGAAGCTTGTTTGAAGGTATTGAAAGGGTACAGTACACTCCCGGTACTGACTCCTATAACTTTGCGGATAACAATCCTCAACCCGGGATAAATTTTTACCGGTTAAAATGTGTTGACATCGATGGGTATTATAAATTCAGCCGGACCATTGCTGCTGACCCTGCGTGCAATGCCGGAAGCATCCGGGTGTATCCGACCATTACCAGCGGTATGGTGACTATACAACTTCCGCAGGCCTTTGAACGCGCGCAGGTATTTGTAATGGATGTCAACGGACAGCGTATGCCCGCCAGTATAAACGGTGCCGGCACACAAAGGACGATCAGCCTGGAAAGGCTCTCGCCGGCAACCTACTTCGTGCAGGTGGTAAACGGAAAAGAAGTAAAGAATTTTAAAGTTATCAGAAAGTAAACCCGTGCATCAGCGCGGCAACACCGCCTTGGCAGTGCCAGCCGCAAATCAATGCTGGAGGAAGATTTTATTCCCTGGTCGCAACAACCACTGCAAAATAGTTCCGCAATGCACGGAAAAGTTCTGCTGACAGCTGTTCATACAATGCCTGGTCATTTTCCGCATATTCATCATTCCAGGAACCCATCCCCCCAAACACGTCTGCGGTGCTTAACGCCATCAGCTGGCTGATGCGGTATGCATTCCACCCCAGGGTGCTGTACGATTGTGTCATCCATGTATTGGCCCGGAAATTTTCAACTGCGCGTTCACTGAAACCACTTGCGGCGAGTCTGCCAGCTGTGGCTTCCACCATGCTGTCGGTGTATGTACTTTCTTCCGGTGTTTCACCTGCAAGGAACAATGCAAGTCCAAAGGCTTCTTCGTAAGGCGAATTCATTTTCGCCGCAAGGACACAGATTTTTTCGAGGGAGACGCTGAAATCAGTTTTAGCATCCCGGACATTGAGGTCCGGAAGCGCGCTGATTCCTTCCAGCTCTTCAAACTGGTAGTATTCCCAGGGTTGCCCGTTATTTGACAGTGAATATACACGGGATGCATCTTTGGATCTTGCAGACGCGCGTTTCTGGTCAGTTTCATCCGGGCCAAACGCGTCCCGCAGGTCTTCCGGAATAAGGGGTTTTATTCCTGCCTCTTCGCAAAGCGTGCAGATGCTCCGGCAAACGGGCATTACATATCGTTGCAATGTTGCTGGCTCCATGCCGGACAATGTTTCTTCCCATTGCCCCGGATCGACCGTTGGCATGTCCGGGTCGTTGTATTCCTTTATCGTTTCATTCAGCCTGGTCCAGGTTCCACCCGCGAAAGACTGTGCCGCGACGAGTTGCAGGAGTTCGAAAGCGTTTACATCCCGCAGTGAATAGAGATAGACATGATCCGGGCCATCACCTCCGGAAAAAAAATGCCCCTGTTTTGTTACCAGGTGGGCCAGTGGCGCAGGGATTGCAAACTCCCGGTTGTTTATAAAAGCTTCAATCTGTAGTTCGTCCATGAGTTGCGAAGCCATGGTTTCAAAAACTGCTGTGCCGGTATCTGTCAACAGGTATTCCCTTACTTTTTCACGTTCAAAGCTGATGCGGTTGTTCAACTGGTTTGACTCAAGAAGCAGTGTGGCAGCTCGGTCCCAGAGGATGGCGGGTTCCGGCTGGCTGTCGATCAATGTAATGAACTCCACCGGCAGGATCTGGTAGGAGGATGACCGGTAGAATGCCATTCCAAAGATTTTCGTTCCACTGCCGGTTGTAATCTCCAGCAGGAGGTCCGATGGTCCTGCAAATGCAGCCGCGATATGCGGCTGTAAGGAAGCGTTGCGGGCAGGGAAGGGTTTCAGGTTCATAGCTGTAATGCCTGCCTGTCGCTGCCCGCCAATCCAGGTTGTAAAACTTTTCTCCTGCCCGTTTTCTTTTGCACCGAGAGATACCGTTCCCGTTTTCCTCGGTTCGGAAAGGAAATAAAACCCTTCGATGGTTTTCAGTACGGAGGCGGGAGATTCACTGGTGAGTGCGGTGGCTACAAGGGAAAGAATATGGTCAGTGCGTTTCATACCGGAACTGGTTAGCGATCGATAGAGTGGATGGTGCCATTATTCAAAAGCTCGCTGATCTCGGGAACGGCATAGGCCTCGTATTCATCACCGAAACCCGCGTCACCTCTCTCTTTCAGCTTCCGCAGCCCGGATAATTTATCGGTAGCAAACTGATGCAATTGAACAATTACTGAGTCGGTCTTTACATTGGTGACCCGCATGAGGCTGTATTCACCTGACCCTGTCCTGATTTCATACACATCCCCTTTTTGCGGTGCGAGGGCGTAAGCTGCATTCTTTTTATCGTTTTCTTTACCAATATAAATCCCGATGCCGATCAGTACGACTACTACCATCAGGAAGGAATACATCCATACCGGTGCCTTGTATTGTTTTTTTACTGTGTTGTATGTCTCGCTGACCTGTGCACTGAAGTGTTTATTTTCTACCGCCTGCAGGCAATGCTGGCATTGGGTGATCCCGATTTTTTTCATCGGGAATGCCGGGATCCAGAAGATATGTGCATAGCGTTGCCAGACCTGGAGTTCGAGGGCCTGTTTGCCACAATGCGGGCATGGGTCAGTAATTGTTTCAGAGGCGAGTTTTGATGCGCGATGGCCGAAAATGATCATTGGTGGTTATTTGGTTGCGGGACCAAAATAATCCCTTGCGGGCGAAAATCAAAACGCACCGTTCTTATTGGCAAATGTAGCAGCCTGGTAAAAAAATCTGCTGTCTTTGCAGAAATATCCGGCGGCTAAACAATTTTATCCATAAAATTCAGTTAAGTATATACCCCTATGATTTTGTAAAAGGGGTGGATGGTCACCGGTCTGATCCCGGAAAGCCTGTGAGGCGGAAACAGCAATGGGGTGCAGGAGGTGTGCAGTCGACGAACCAGCCAATTATAAAATCCAATACAAATGAATGCCAAAGCACAGGTGGCCACACTCCTCCTGATCACTATTGTCATGTCTGTAAGCGCGCAGCAGAACCCAGCCCGCAGCGGACAGGCCCGCAAGGCAGGCAGTGGTGGATCGGTGGTCCACAGCAAAAGTTCCGGGCCCGCTGCGCAGCGACCCGCTAACACGTTTATCACTGCGCGTTTACTTGAGACCAGCGGTGCAGTATCAACTTCCCCTGTTACACAACTTACCTCACGCGACAGTCTTGAACTCGCGATCCGGATCGCCAGCCCAGAAGCCGGCAGGATCGTGCAGGATACAGTACTGGCCGCTATCGGCGTGAATGTGCTTACCCTCAGTAATGGTGTGAAGGTGATGCTCAAGTCAACCAGGTTCCAGCCCGGCCAGGTAATCTTCCAGGCGTTCAGTCCCGGAGGCTCTTCATTGTATGATGATAATAATTTCCAGTCCGCTTCCAATGCCACCCGGGTGATTTCACAAAGCGGACTTGCCAACCTCGATGCCGGACAACTCGCACGTGCGATAGAGGGGTCGCAACTTGAGATACAAACATTTATCGGGGAAAGGTCAGAAGGACTGAATGGTATTGCGGCAAAAGCCGAACTCGAAAAGGCTTTACAACTGATACATCTTTCATTTACTGCTCCACGCCGGGATACTGCTGTTTTCCGTCAGCTGGTACAGCAATGGAAACAGGAGCTGAACGGTAGTCCCCGCGAAGGGGATGGACTTTTCAATGATACCCTTTCGGCATTGTTGTCAGGTTATAACATCCGGAGAACTGCACTGACCGATAATAAAATTGACCAGATCCGTTTTGAGCGGATCCACAAAATATACAATGACCGTTTTGGCGATGCATCAGATTTTGTATTTGTGTTTGTCGGCGATTTTGATGCAGGGCAGCTGAAGCCACAGCTGGAGTTATACCTTGGCAGCCTGCCAGGTACTGGTCGCCAGGAAACCGCCCGTGATCTTGCTATTCACGCACCCGAAGGGAAATTCAGGAGGGAATGGAGGGTCGGCAATGCAGACCAGGCAAAGGTGCGAATGGTGATGGATGGGGAATATGAATACAGCCGCCGGAAAGGGGCGGAGCTGATGGCAATTGCAGAAATCCTGCAACGAAAGCTGCGGGAGAAGCTGAAAGAATCCGATACAGGAAGCGAGTTGCCACGGGTAACAATTGAGTTCAGTAAATTCCCTACCGCCCGGTATTCGTTCAAAGTATCCTTTGGTGCCAATCCGGCAAAAGTCGAAAAAATGATTGCTGCTGCTGAAGTTGAAATACGCCGGCTCAAAGTTTTTGGTCCATCGGTGGATGACCTCGACCGCTTCATCAACGGACAGATGGATGCTACGGACGATGCGATCCTGCACAATACATTCTGGCTCGAATATCTCGCGAAACAATACCAGGACCAGGAAGAACTGACGGAAGTGGTACGATCGTTTGATATGCTGAACAAACTGGACAGGGAATCCATCAGGCAGTCAGCCAACCTTTACCTCGGTGAAAGCAACCTGATTACCCTGCTTTGGTTACCCGAACAGGCGGTCCTGACAGCAACCAAATAATCCGGCAGCAATAAGCCATCTTCTTATTTCCCCGGCTGCCGGATGCCCTCTTCACTGCACCGGCATGTGATTCTGGATACATATTTCCACTTAATTACCCCAGTCAAACGTTTGCGTGAAATGCACTGCCTGCAAACGTTTGACGGGATTTTGTATGTGCGAACCATTTAAGTTTGGTAAGCAACGATCATCAGGTATGTGTGATGGATAAACAGTGAGACGTGAGGTTGTGATTTCAATCCTGCCCGCCCTGCACGTCTTTCCAACCAACAAAACACATACGTATGAGATCAGTTATTTCTACACTTTCATTTTTACTGCTGCTTACGGCAGGAGTGGCAGCACAGGGTACGGATTCACTGTTTGTGGATGTATCCAAAGTCACGAACGGCACCGGCACCGCTGCCAGTCCCTTCAATAAAATCTGGTATGCAGTCAACACACCCAGGAGTGCAACAAAAAGTACCATCATTTTTATCAAAGCAGGGCGGTACACGATCGACTCCACCGATTTCAGTTCGCAACTCTACATCGGTTCGGCCAATGGCGGCGCATCCGGCCGCTACCTGACACTGCGGACTTACCCCGGTGATGAAGGCAAAGTCATTATCGATGGCAGCCGTCTTGCCACCACTGCATTTTATCCCAACATGCTGGTGATCTCCGGGGCAAATTATGTGCGACTGCAGTCCCTTGTGTTCCGCGGCCTGAAAAACACCAGCGGTTATGCGCTGAACATCCAGTCCGCCAGCAATATCCAGGTGAACAACTGCGTATTCGATTCGCTGCGGTGGACGAGCACCACTGCCGAACTCGGATACCCGACTTTCAACAACAACAGCAACTTTATCCAGGCCGCCTATGTGCTCAACAGCAGCACGGTTTCATTTTCCGCGGATACCCTGCGCAATTCAGGTCTGGGTTGGGGTGAACTGGTCAGGGATGCGGGTGGCAACAGCTCGCTCACGAAGTCCTCACTCGCGGAGAATAATAACACCGGTATCGCCGGAGAATACTTTGTATCCGTTTCCGGTAACGACACCACCGGCAGCGGTTCCATCACCAAACCATGGAGAACGGTTGCGAAAGCCATTGAACTGGCGGGAATCAATTATACCTATGCCCCTTCCATACTGATTGACAAGGACATTACCATCAACCTGCGCGCGGGCACACATAAACCTTCCGGCGCGGGGATCTACATCGGATCAAACCGCGGCACCAACGGGCGCTGGCTCACACTCCGCAATTATGCTTCTGAAAATGCCATTGTGGATGGCAGCGCGATGACGGCCAAATTTTCTTCCCTGCTTGCAATTTCCGGTGCGAAATATGTGAAGGTGCAGGGACTGAAGTTTACCAATGTGACCGCTGATTCGGTATTGCAATACAGCAGTCCCAGCCCCGGCGTGAAAGACACGCGATTCGGGATTATCGTCAGCGGCCAGAGCCGGAATATAGTTATCCGGAAAAATGCAATCTTTAATATGGCCTGGACCAGGACGGCCAGCCGGCAGAAGGTGCCAACTGCCAGTGATAACCTCAACCCGCTGGTCATACTCGGTACAACGGATACGGCTATCCGGAACGTAATCATCGACAGCAATGAAGTGTACAACAATATAACGGGTTATGCCGAAGCGGTAACTGTCAACGGCAATGTGGATTCATTTTCCATTACCAATAATATTGTGCACGACAATGCCAATATCGGTATTGTTGCAGCCGGCCATTATAAATGGGTGGAAGATGATGCCTCCTTCTCGGTGACGGCGCCTTACAATTATTCGCGCAACGGGTTTATCCGAAACAACGAGGCCTATCGCAACATATCACCGGTGGCGGTATCCGCCGGAATTTACCTGGATGGTGCGTACAATGTAAAAGTGGAAGACAATGAAAGCTACTGGAACGGCACCGGCATTTCCATCGGAAATGAACAGTCCAACAGCGTCAGCGGCAACCACCTTGTGCAAAACAACGAAGTAAGGGAAAACCTGTCAGCGGGTTTATTTTACGGGAGCACTAACAGTACTTCATGGGTGGAAAACTGTACGGTAAAGGACAACACCATAAAGGATAACTACGTGCTGGATTCTGTTCTGCGCGCGAAGGCAAATAATATGTACGGCATTACCAGCGCGTCGCAGCGGTATACCGAGGTGAACGTGTACCGGTTGCGGAATTCCGTTTTTGAACAGAATACCATCGAGAGCCTCTCGGATATTATCCTTGGCCTGTACCTCACCCAGTTCGGACTGACCTTCCGGTACAACAGCTATTATCCCATCAGTGAAAGCGCCTGCCAGGCAATTTTTGTGCAGGACAAAAACAATGACGGATCAATCGGGCTACCCACCGATTCCATTTACTTTGGCTTCCAGCGGTATGCTGCAGGGACAGGTCTCGACCACACCTCGCAGAGCGAAGGCATCGGGTATGGGCAGCCGGGATGCAATAGTGGTACCGGTCGTGGGGTAACTGAAATTGCCATTGCTGCACCGGTGGAAAATAAAACGGTAGTGTATCCGAACCCGGCAAGGCATGAACTGACACTGAATATCGGGAACAGCGGTGCGCCGGAACTGGCTTTCGCCCGGCTCTATGACATCAATGGCCGCCTGGTGATCAGCAGGAAGTATTCGCTGGCCAGTGGAATCAATGTTATCCGGATCAGTGATCTCAGGAGTGGTGCGGTTAAAGCAGGGACTTACCTGCTGACGATTGAACGTTCAGGTGTGAAGCAGACCTTCAAGATAAATATTACCGACTAAGTTTCGTTTCTAAGCATGGTTATGACCAGGCTGCCCGTGAGGGCAGCCTTTTTTGTCTGTCAATTTTACCAGAACTTCACGTTATTATCAATCACTACAATTATTGAATTATGTCTTCATTAAAAGGTAAATCCGCGGTGATCACCGGTGGCGGTCGCGGTCTGGGTAAGGCCATTGCGTTGTTACTGGCAGCAGAAGGGGTGAATATCGGGATCACCGGACGGAATGAAAAAGCATTGAAAGAAACAGCCGCGGAAATTGAGAAGGCCGGCGTGAAGGCAGCATACGCGGTATTCAGTGTGGATGAGGAGGCCGGGGTAAAAACAGGCATCGATGAACTGGCGAAGACACTTGGCGGGATCGATATCCTGGTGAACAATGCCGGGATCGGCAATTTCGGGGCACTGGATAAAATGCCCGCTACCGAATGGGAACAGGTAATCCGTACCAATCTTTTCGGGGTGTATTATACCGCCATGGCGGCGTATCCCTACCTGAAAGCCAGCGGGGCCGGTGATGTGGTGAATGTGGCTTCCACTGCGGGTTTGAAGGGCAGTGCGAATATGTCGGCCTATGCGGCTTCGAAGGCGGCCGTGATTTCGCTGTCACAATCAATGATGGCCGAATGGCGCAAACAGGAGATCCGGGTGATCACGCTGACCCCGAGTACCATTGCAAGTGATATGAGTATCCAGGGCGGGCTTACCGATGGTAATCCGGAAAAAGTGCTGCAACCCGAAGATTTCGCCGAATGGGTAAGGGATATCCTGAAAATGAACCGCCGCGCGATGATAGCAAATGGCTCGATTTTTTCAACGAATCCATAACCAGGTGTTGCATGGCCGTCCGGGACAGGCGGTCATGCAGCCACTTTGGATTCGGCATCAAACCCCGTCAGCATTTGTCAGCCTTCCAGGAAATCCGCCAGCTTTATCTACCCGTGCAGCCGGCTGTAAGCAGCATCGGGACTGCGGTGACTTACCAGGAATTCCTGCCACATGAATCGTTACGCGATTATATCTATTGTTACTGGCAGCTCCGGACAAAAGAGAAGCTGTCGGAGCAATTTACTTACAGGGTGGTGGCAGATGGTTGTGTTGATATTTTTTTTGAACTGGACAACCCGTTGGAAAACTTTGTGATGGGTTTCTGCCGGAAGTACACGGAATTCCCGCTGGCAAACGAGTTCAACTATATCGGAATACGTTTCCTTCCCACGATGTTTCCCCGGATGTTTGGAGTGAATGCCAGTGAATTGAGCAACCGGTTTGAATCATTGTCGCTCGTAGCACCCGAAACCGCTGCCTTTATCGCAGGGCAGCTGGACAGCAGCTGTGGTATGACAGACGTGACAGGGAAACTGGACACACATCTGCTGGGCATCCTGATGCGGACAACACAGGAACATGATAACCGGCTCTATGAAGCCATCAGCATCATCCTCCGTCAATCCGGTGTGCCGGATGCGGTCAACGGATTTGATACCGGCATCAGCCCACGCCAGCTCCAGCGCCTGTTCAACTATTATATCGGGGATACCCCGAAAACATTCAGTCGGGTAGTTCGATTCCAGCACATTCTCCGCGCAAAGCCTTCCACCCAGAGCCTGCGGAAAAACAAACTGTTTTTTGACCATGGATACTATGACCAGGCGCATTTTATCAAGGAGTTCAAAAACTTTTACGGGGTGACACCATCTACTGCTTTTGGCAGGTAAGGGAATGTCCGTTTTTTACAATGTCCCGGTACGTGGTCTGCGTAGTTTTGTGGTATTAAATGTGATACCATGAAACGATTATCCATTCTTGCAACCGGTCTGTTACTGGCTATCGCCATGAATGCCCAGCCAGCCGGTCCTTCAAAAAAAACAACACATATGAAACTCAATGCCGGAATCATTACCCCAAAAATTGCGGAGAGCAAGGCCTTTTATTCGGATGTACTCGGCTTCGGGGTGAGCTTTGAAAATGAATTTTACCTGTTGATGCATACACCCGACAGCAGTGCACAGATCAGCTTCCTGCTTCCGGGACATCCTTCGCAACAACCACTTTTCCATAAAGCCTTTAATGGCGAAGGCATGTACCTGACCAT
The DNA here is from genome assembly GCA_004173355.1 of Chitinophagaceae bacterium. Lineage (GTDB taxonomy): Bacteria > Bacteroidota > Bacteroidia > Chitinophagales > Chitinophagaceae > JBEVJC01. Next base: position 20,194 of record SEAD01000021.1, read on the forward strand.
TGAAGTGGACGATGTGGATGCCCTGTATAAAAAACTGAAAGAAAAAAAAGTGCCGGTCAGCATCGAGCTACGGGATGAGCCCTGGGGTGACCGGCACTTCGCTATAACGGATCCCAACGGGGTTGGGATAGACCTCGTGAGATACAATGGTTGATTTACTTCGTGATTTTATTTATTTCATCTAAACTGGTTACATCCGTGCAGGATTTCACAGACCTGCCTGTACCGGGAACAAAATATTGGTTTTAATTTGCCGTATGGCTATCCCACGGCGTCTGGTTCGGTTTTGTAAAAGGTTGCTTGTTTTCCTGCTCGTCGTTTTTACCGTCGTGATCTTTTTTTTCTTCTACCATAACAAGGTCACCGGAAACCTGGATGAATATGTGTATGAATTGCCTTTCGCGGCCGGTGACCGCCACCGTGTGGTGCAGGGATACGGAGGGCTGTTTTCCCATTCCCATATTGCTGCAATCGATTTTGCGATGCCAGTGGGTACGCCGGTACATGCCGCCCGGTCCGGAACGGTGTTCAGCTTCCGCGATGACAGTGATGAGGGCGGGGTGGGGGAATCCTATAAAAGGAAGGCCAATTACCTGATGATCCGGCATGATGACGGGAGTTTCGGTTGTTACTGGCATCTCGCGTTGAACGGTGTGCTTGTAAAAAAAGGCAGGGTGGAAAAAGGCCAGCCCATCGCGCTCAGTGGCGCAACAGGGTTGGTAGTCCGGCCGCATCTCCATTTTTCGGTAAAACGAAGGTTGAACTATGATATGGATTCTTTTGTCCGGACAATATTCAGGACCGCAAAAGGGGAGCAACTGCTCCTGAACGGACGGGCTTATAAACGGCCGGAGTGAAGTTAACGGACAGATGGATTTTTCGCCAGGTACTGGCTGACCAGTTCATCGATGATCAGCCGGTAAGGGTCCCAGCCGGCTTCAGGGATTTCCTGTCCACTGCGATAAAATTTTACCGGAAACCTGCCCGCGAATACAAGTTTATAGGTGGTGCTGTCATCCGCCCTTGTCGTAATCGTATTCGCAGCTGTTTCTATCAGCTGGCCATCCCTGGTCAGTGTTTCGGGAAATGGCACTTCGTGACCTTTCAGGCTGTTATCCGTATAAAATCTTACAGCCAGGATGATAAGCAAACCAATAACCAGTGTCATAATGGTGATTACGGTCCTGCGGGGAAAACGGGTTGTTCCCGGGCGTGGTGCCGGGGCTTTATCAGTGATTACAGGTGAGCGGTGCTCCAGACTTACTACCCCGTTGAAAATGTATCCTTTTTTGGGAAGGGTCCGGATCATTTCCTTTGATGCGTCATCCAGCAGTTTACGGAGAATAGATATGCCCTGTGTCAGCCCTTCGTCGCCTCCGCCATAGTTGTCCCAGATTTTCGCTACCAGTTCATCACGTGTGATGGTTTGTCCGGGGGTAAATGCCAGTTCGGTCAGCAGGAACATCAGCCGCGGTTCGAGTCTCGTTTTAATGGAGTCGCGCAGGTCCGTCAGCTGGTTGAGGCCAGGCTCAACCAAAAAACGGTTATTGATTTTGAATGGCTGCATTTTTGGGATTGGCTCTAAATTACTGCGTTTGGGGTCAGGAAAATGAGCGCCCGTTTGCAAAAGAAGCTTTTCCGCAGCTTTTCTTCGTTTTTTCTATAGCCTTCAGTCCGGCCATCGCCGCTAAATTCGTTGGATGAAACACCCCTTCACATTATTCCTGCTGCTGGCCTGCCTGTCCGGAGCTGCCCAATACCAGACGATAAGGAAATTAAACGGCAGTCGCATTTCCCCGGTGGAAGCCGATAGTCTTGTCAGCCGGCTGATGCTGAAGGCAAAAGTGACCGGGATGAATATCGCGGTACTCAACGATAATGAAGTGGTGTACCAGAAATCGTTCGGTTATAGCGAGGCAGCAGGGCAGCGGGCGCTGGACACCGCTGATGTGATGTATGCCGCTTCATTCAGCAAAGCTGTTTTTGGATACATAAATATGCAACTTGCAGAACGGAACCTGATCGATCCCGACAAGCCACTTTACCAGTACCTGAAAAAGTCACTGGCCGAATACGGTCCGTACGAAGAGCTGGAAAAAGATCCCCGGTGGAAACAAATCACGGCACGCATGTGCCTGAGCCATACCACCGGTATGCCCAATATCTGGTTTCTCCATCCACGCACCGGTGTAGTCGACACTACACTTTCCATCCGTCTCTATTTTGATCCGGGAACAAAATATGCATATTCAGGGGAGGGCCTGAAGTTGCTCCAGCGTGTGGAGGAAATCCTGCTTGGCAAAAACCTGGAGACACTGGCCGAAGAAATGGTATTCCGGCCGGCAGGTATGATCCGTAGCTCTTATATATGGAAAGATGAGTTTGAAAAATATTCAGCCTCTGGTCATGATGAACAGGGCCAGCCATCCGGTAAGCAGCGGGCAGGTAAACCCGGTGCGGCGGGTTCCATGTCAACTACCGTTGGTGATTATGCACGGTTCATCAGGTTTGTCCTGACGGGGCAGGGACTCACGGGTATGTACTACAAGGAGATGATTACCCCCCAGGTCAGGATCAACAGTAAGGTGCAATTCCCCACAATAACGGATGATACAACCAGTCGGGATCGCACAGTGGCTTTGTCTTATGGATTAGGTTGGGGAGTGCTGGATACCCCATATGGCCGCGCATTCTTTAAGGAAGGCCATCATGATTACTGGAGAAATTACAATATCAATTTTCCCGATAGCAAAACCGCAATAGTTATTATGTCCAATAGCGCCAATGCCGAAAGCATTTTTAAAGAGCTGCTGGAGGGGATAATCGGTGATACGTTTACCGTATGGGAATGGGAGAATTATATTCCCCTCCCGGGACCATAGGTGTTTATTATATCCTCCAGCATCCTTTCACTGATGTAATGTCCTTCATCATAACTCCTGAATCCGGGTTTTAATCCAAGCGATTCAAGGTACTCCCGCGCATCAACCGCGAACTGGTGGCGAATAACCATGTCGTTTTTCCCATGAGCGATAAAAACCTTTAATGACTTAAGGCGTTCCCGTGATGCGATCAATGGCTTCACATGTGGTAATAGCAGCCCATTCACAACTGTAACCGAATTGATTTTTTCCGGTTCCGTCAATGATACGCTGTAAGCCATGATTCCGCCCTGGCTGAAGCCGATCAGGTTCACATCTTTCCCATCATAGTTTACTTCCTGCTTCAGGTCTGCAAGGAACCGGATGACCAGCTGCCTTGATTTATCGGCCTGGCCAGGGTTGATCACCGGTGAACCCGAAGAGAAATCAACATGGAACCAGGCATAACTGCCGGGTCCAAGGCTGAGCGGAGCGCGCAGCGACACAACAAGGTATTTGTCGGGAAATCGTTCAGCGAATGCAAACAGGTCCTGTTCGTTTCCGCCAAATCCATGGAGCATCAGTACGAGAGGTGGATTAGCCCTGTTCTGTTTCGGGGATCTGACGAGATAATCCAGCATTGGGGTATCCATAAAGTTGATGCTGCTCCTTCGCGCAACGAATTCAGGCAGGGTTGGTGGAACTGATGAATATTTTTAATCAAACTTTCCTTTCTTGTTCAGCAAAGCCCACAACTGGTCGATGTTCTGACCGGCTGCTTTCTCCAGGTGCTTTTTAAAATCTTCGGGGTACGGGTGTTTGAACTTCCACTCTGCATAATAACTTTTGAAAGCCTGGTCCACGGTTTCCTTTCCCAATACATTTTCCAGTATATATACCCAGGCGGCGGTCTTGATATATTCCACCAGTGCATATCCGTCTTTGCTGGTGAAATCGGGTGAAGGGGTTTCGATAGCCTCTTCCATAGGCAGCTGCAGCATTGCCCCGTAAATCGAATTCATAAACTGGTCGATAGGTGCAGTCTTTAGTTCAGCCGGGATCGCGTCGCCGAAAATACTGTTGGCGCGGTATTTCTCGGCCTCGTACCGGAACTGGAAATAGCTGTTCAATCCTTCGTCCATCCACGCATGCTGACGCTCGTTACTCGCCAGGATCCCATAAAACCAGTTGTGTCCCACCTCGTGTGTGATGACGGCATCCATTTTTGCATCATCGGCACCAGGACTGGTGATCAGGGTAATCATCGGATACTCCATCCCGCCGGACATCACATTTTTCGGACCTTCCACTGCCTGTGCCACGGGCCACGGGTATTCACCCAGCCAGCTGGAATAATGACGTACTGCATCTTCTACAAATGATACACTCCGTTTCCAGCTTTCAGTCCCGGTTTCATAACCATAGGTAAATACATCGATGGTGGTGTTTTCGCTGAGTCGGGCAGTATCATAACGGATCACAAAGTCCTTGTCGGCAAACCATGCAAAGTCATGCACATTTGCGGCTTTATAGGCCAGGGTTTTGGTCGGCGCATTGCCGTTTGCCGTATAATGACGGATAACTTTTGTGGAGTCGTTGTTGTTTGTCCCGATTGATTTATATGCAGCCAGTTCATCGGCATTCTGCAGTTCACCTGTGGCGCCTACCACGTAGGCTGCCGGGACTGTAATATTGACGGCGAAGCTCCCGAACTCGCTGTAAAACTCGCCCTGGTCAAGATAGGGAAACTGATGCCAGCCTTTGCGGTCATACACAGCGGGTTTGGGATACCACTGGCAGATGATATACGATTGGTCCAGGTGACCCGAACGGGATGAATAAGTCGGGATATGGACAGTAAACGGCGTTTTGATCACAATCTTCTGACCCGATGCCAGTGATTTGGGTAAAATGACCTTGATTACATCGATATTTTCCGGATCCGCTTCCGTATTCGCCTTTCCGCCATCAACGGTAAATTCGAGATCCTCAATATAGCCTTTGTCCCTGATCGCCTTCAACCTGCTCTTGCCATCCTTGTCGCGCAGGATCTGTTTTGCAAATGCAGTTTTGTTGTCTTTGTAGGCATTGGGCCAGAGATGGAACCAGATAAAATCCAGTTTATCGGGGGAGTTGTTGGTGTATTCAATCCTGATATCACCTTTCAGGGTGTGCGCTTTATCATTCAGCGTGACGTTCACTGTATAATCAGCCTGCTGCTGCCAGTACTGGCTGAAAACGAGGTTACTGGTAAGAAGGGTCAGGAGGATGAATGGCAATCTTTTCATCAAAAGGGATTTAGTGGATGGGCAATATAAAAGGAAATCAGGAAAACCGGTTCATTTTGCCCGCAAATGGTATGTTAACACCCCGGCCCATGCAAGGCGAAACTTTCGTAAATTATCCCCCTCAACCAACTATCACATAATGAAAAAACTGCTTTTTTCCCTCGGTATCCTGGTAAGCACCAGTCTCCTTGCACAGGAGAATCCGCTCTGGTTGCGGTATCCGGCAATTTCACCCGATGGACAGTCAATTGTGTTCGGGTACAAAGGTGACCTCTACAAAGTGCCCGCTGCGGGCGGTGAGGCTGTTGCCCTGACCGTGCATGAGGCCCATGATTATATGCCCGTCTGGAGCCGTGACGGGAAATCGATAGCATTCGCATCCGATCGTTACGGCAATTTTGATGTATTCGTGATGCCTTCAACAGGCGGTGAAGCAAAGCGGCTGACCTTTAACTCCGCGCAGGATGTGCCGTACGACTTTTCCCCCGATGGGAAAATGGTGCTCTTCAGTACAGCAAGGGTTGACCTGTATAGTTCGGCCCGGTTTCCCAACCGCACCATCTTCATGAAGCTTTACACCGTTCCGGTAAATGGCGGTCGTTCGGTGATGGTAAGTTCCGCCGGTGCTGAATTCGCCCGGTTTAATACAAAAGGGGATAAAATCATTTTCCAGGATCGCAAGGGTTATGAAGATGCCTTTCGCAAACACCATGTATCCTCGGTGACCCGTGATATCTGGGTGCAGGACCTTGGAAAGGGTGAGTATAAAAAATTGTCCGGCTTTGAAGGCGAAGACCGTGAACCCCTCTGGTCTTCCGATGATAAAAACATCTATTACCTCAGCGAAAAAGATGGCTCGCAGAATATTTACAGGGCAACATCGGATGGCTCCGGACTCACGGCCCTTACCAGCCTGAAAGACCATCCGGTCCGTAACCTGTCCCGGTCAAATGACGAAACCCTCTGCTTCACCTGGAACGGCGAAATCTGGACGCTCAGACCCGGCGGCCAGCCACAGAAAGTGGGGGTATCGATCCATACAGATACCCGCGGGCGCGATGAAAAAATCCTGCCCGTCACCACCGGTGTTTCTGAAACGGTATTATCACCCAATGGAAAGGAAGTGGCATTGGTAGTACGGGGTGAAATATTTGTCACGTCGGTGGATGGTGGTATCACCCGCAGGATCACCAATACCGCACAGCAGGAACGGTCAGTCAGTTTCAGTCCTGATGGACGCACATTGTACTATGCTGCCGAACGCAACAACAGCTGGGATATTTATAAGTCATCCATCATCCGCAGCGAGGAGCCCTACTTTTATATTTCGACTAACCTGGCGGAGGAAGCAGTGCTTTCTTCTGATGCAGACGAATTCCAGCCACTGGTATCACCCGATGGCAAACAACTGGCATACCTGGAAGAACGAACCATTCTCAAAGTGCTGGATCTCGCGACAAAAAAATCAAAGACGATTATTCCATCTGGACTGAATTATTCCTACGCGGACGGCGACCAGAATTTTACCTGGTCACCCGATTCAAAATGGCTGGCCTTTGGCCTGGCGGATAAACACTGGCCGTTGCAGGATATTGCACTGGCGAGGGCAGATGGTACAGGTGAGCGCGTGAATATCACGCGGAGCGGCTTTGTTGAAAACCGCGCCCGATGGGGTTTTGGTGGCAAGGGATTGATGTGGCTGACGGAGCGTGATGGCAAAAAGCCATTGGCCCGCCAGGGCGAACGCGAAATGGATGTATACATCAGTTTCTTCGACCAGGCTGCATTCGATCGCTTCCGGTTAACCAAAGAGGAACTGGCCCTGGAAAAGGAAATGACTCCAAAGGGCAGGGAAGAACAGAAGAAAGACAGTATCCGCAAAGCGGGAATGGCAAAATGGGATCCGGAATTTGAAGGCATCGAAAGCCGCCGTCTCCGGCTCACCATCAACTCTGGTAATATCGCTGACTATGCACTGAGTGAAGATGGTGAAAAATTATTCTTCCTTGCAAAAATGGAAAAGGGGTATGATCTCTGGCAGACTAACCCCCGTACGAAGGAAACCAGGCTGCTGGCAAAAATAGACGGAGGGCCAGGTCGGATGGACCTGACCGCTGATGGAAAAACCCTGATTGTCGCTTCTGATAACCGGCTCCTGAAAGTGGAAGCAGAAAGCGGCAAACTCACACCCGTGCCGGCTTCTGCCGAACTGGTGTTGAAAGCATCAGAAGAACGGGCTTATATTTTTGAACATGCGTGGCGCCAGGTTGGTAAAAAATTTTACCAGCCAACACGTCTGGGTGCACCCTGGAAAATGTACCATGATACCTATGCGCGTTTCCTGCCATACATCAACAACAATTACGACTTCCAGGAATTGCTGAGCGAATTGCTGGGTGAACTGAATGCGTCGCATACCGGTGGAAGGTACAGTGTAGTCAGTACCGTCTCCGATGTGACCCCCTCACTTGGGCTGTTGTATGATGAAACATTTGCAGGTCCGGGTGTGAAAATAATGGAAGTGCTCAATGAGGGTCCGTTCTACAAAGCCACCACAAAAATCCGCACCGGCACCATCATCGAGAAGATCAATAATGAATCGGTTGATAACGGCGATTGGTCAGCCCTGCTCAATCGCCAGGCGGGCAAATATGTTGCGGTATCACTCTTTGATCCGAAATCAGGCCAGCGCTGGGAAGAGACCGCCAAGCCCATCACACAGGCCGAAGAACAGGCACTGTTGTACAAACGCTGGGTAGCCATCAACCGCCGCAAGGTGGAAGAGTTGTCTGGCGGGAAAATCGGTTATGTCCATGTGCAGGGGATGAATGATGCCAGCTACCGTGTTGTTTTTGAAGAAGCACTGGGACGGAATATCGACAAAGCTGCGCTGGTAGTAGACACTCGTTTCAATGGCGGAGGCAACCTGCATGACGAGCTCTCCGATTTCCTCAATGGCAAAGCCTATTACCAGATGGCGCCGCACGGTGAGAAAATCAATACGGTGATTCCCGCCTACAAATGGACCCGTCCTTCGATTGTGATTATGGGTGAAAGCAACTATTCCGATGCACATCTTTTCCCGTATGCATATAAGTCAAAGAATGTGGGCAAGCTGCTGGGAATGCCTGTACCGGGCACGGGAACGTCGGTGTGGTGGGAAACCCAGATCGATCCGTCGCTTGTGTTCGGCATTCCGATGATCGGATATATCGGAAAGGAAAACCGGCCGCTGGAAAATCTCCAGCTGGATCCGGATATCCGTGTGGAAAATGATTTCCGCTCCATTTTGATGGGTAAAGATCCGCAGCTTGAAAAAGCGGTGGAAGAAATGCTGAAGACTGTAAAATAGTACCTGTGAGATTTTTCCTGCTGATCTGTTTTTTGAACCTGTTTGCCACGACCTGTTTTGCGCAGGACCGTACCCTGTCGATTTACCGCAAGACGAGTGTTGCAGGCAACCTTATTGAAAATACGCTGGTGCAAAGGAAGTTCTATGACAGTACTGGTAACGTCACCAGGCAGCAGGACTACCTGGATGGTGCGCTGGCCTACACTACTGAGTTCAGGTACAGCGAAAACCGGCTCCTGTCATCCACTGTATCAAAAGATCGCAGGGAGCTGGACCGGACCGTATTCACCTACGGAAAATGCGGATTGCCGGCTTCCCGCACCAGTTACGTGAATGGAAAAACCGAAATCATCCAGGTTTTTTCTTTCGACGGAAATTGCCTGCTTACGGGTATGGAGGAACAACTGGCTGATGGTAACAAATGGAAAAAAGGCAGGAGGGAGATCCGCACCCATGATGCGCACGACAGCCTGCTGACCCAGGTCATGATGAGGGGAAAAACCGATACCCTGCAATGGATTTTTTATAACCGGTCGGCTGACAGCCTGATCCGTGTGATAAAAGCAAAGGATGCAGACCCTCAGGAAGAACGGATCCTGTACCGGCAGGGACTGCCTTCGGTAAAGCGGGTGCTGGACAATAACCGTCTTGTTTCTGAAGAACATTTTTTATACAACGAAAAAGCATTGCTGGTGGAAAGGATCCAGTCATCTTCATCAGGGCTGATTGAAAAGGAAACATTTACTTATGACAGTGCCAACCGGCTGCTTACCCGCCGGCAGTATGATGCGGGGATCCGGGAAACCATTTATGAATACATCTATGAGTAGTGCCCAGGGGCTCTAGTCCCCACCTCCACATCCACCACAGCCACCACAGCCACCACTGCCGCAGGACCTTCCACCACCATGCCCGCGACAAAACATGGATATTCCGGGATGCTTGCCTATATTCAGTTTCTATTAATTATGCCTCATGACACCTGCAGCCCTTCGCCGGATCGGAATCCCCGCATTTTTACTATTGAGCCTCCATGTTTTTTCCCAACCCCATATCGGGGGCACCGTCAGGCTCGATACCAGGCAGGGCCTGATTGAATGTGATTTCCGGTTATCCGGGTTGCCGGCACTTTCGGAGTACCGGATCCTGCTCAACCACGGGATGAACATCCAGTATTTCCGGGACGACAGCCTCCGCCAGATTTATTACGATGGCTGGTATGGCGGCAGGATGAAAGGGGAGGCTCTGGAATATGTTTTAATGAAAAATGACCGGGACACCCTCCGGCCACTGCCATCCTCCTTCCGGATCCGCTACCGCGGTGCATTCCCGGTGTATAATGATACCCTGAACATTTTTGATTTCAAGGGGCTGATTGCCTTCAACGGAAAAACCGTGCGTGCTACGGAACAAAGTAAATGGTATCCGGTGATCTATGATGTGAAAGCAGACCGGCTGGTTGATACCTACACTTATAGTATCCGTGTTGAATCAGCCAATAGCAAAACCATTTACCTGAATGGCTCAGCGCCGGTACAGCAAAGCGGGAAGACACTTGTGTCAAATACCCCGAGAGCCCTGTTCCTTTTTGCGGGTGACTACGGGTTCATTCGTTCAGGGAAGGATTACCTGCTGAATGTCCCGGCAGGTAAAAGCATCGCCGATAAAATATTTGCTGAACTCAACCGTATAAAAGTTTTCCATGCAAAGAACCTTGGTATCACCTACAACGAGGGTGTGTATCTTATCAATCATGAGGCTGTCAAAAAGTACCGCGACGGCCAGTCATGGGGCTTCACCGTGTTCCCTTCGTTTGCCTACGCCCATCTTGACTTCACAAAACTGGTTGACAGCAATGGTAAATTCAATAACGACAATCTCGCTTTTTTTGCACACGAACTATCGCATTATTATTTTGGTGGGAATGTCATATCCGGAAACCTCCAATGGTTCTGGCTGGAATCCACCACGGAATACCTCTCGCTGAAAGCGGCAGAGGCGCTGGCAGATACTGCTTATTACAATGGTGTGCTGGCAAAGTACAGTTCATTTGCGCGTAACCAGCAATACAAACCCCTTTCCCGTATCGTCAGCCCGGGCGAGATTGATGAGAATTACCGGTATGTGTATGGTCCGCTGATCTGGATCTGTTATGAGAAAACGTTCGGTCTCGACGCGACCTACAAAACCCTTGCTGGTCTGGTCCGGCGATCAGCAAAAGAATCGCTGAGCCTTGAAACACTCCGGGCAGTGTCACTGGCAAATGGCATCCGGGGAACAGAATACGATCGGTTTTATTCAGCATTCCTTGATGGTGATGCGGCTCTATTGAATGTTTGCACGCTCGCAGCGGGTCGCTGAACAGGCATTTGGCTGTGATCCAACCTGCCCGGCAACCGGATCAGGGTAATGGGAACAGTTGTTGCTTTATACAGGGGAAACAGCCGAAATGAAAATTGCCGCCCTCCTTTATTTTTCGCTTATAGCTATCAGCAGCACTGCCCAGGATGTGCAGACCGACCAGCCTGACCAGACGGATGGTGCATCGGTGGTGGGTCGCCATAAGGTGCAACTGGAGTCGCAGCTGTATTATGTTTCGTACAGCGACCATCCTGCCTCTTTTATTTCGTCGACCTTACTGCGGGTCGGATTGCTGAACAACCTTGAAGGGCGGTTTGAGACGGATCAGGGACTGCGCAGGCATCCGTTTATTTCCGGTACCGCCGAAGGTGCTTTTCCGGTTGCTGCCGGATTAAAATACACGCTCATAAAAGACCGGCCCGTGTTTCCCGATCTCGGGATTATCGCGGATGTGCAGCTGCCGTTTACAAACCGGCATTCAGAACACCAGTACTGGTCTCCCAGTGTGGCCTTGGCCGTGGAGAAAAAAATACGTCAGGTAAACATTGCATTGAATGCCGGCGTAAGACAGGAAGCTTTCGAAAAGCAGGCGATCTGCCAGTTGAGCGGGGATGTAAAACTGGAAGTCGGCCGGAAATTTGAATTGTTTGTCGAATACTTTACGCAGCTCAAACAGCACGCACTGGCAAACCAGAATGCGGATGCAGGCATACTCTGTCACATCAACCGCAAGCTGGTGGTTTTTGGCGCATTTGGCGAAAGGATCTTCAGTCATGAGTCCACCAGTTTTGTCAGCTCGGGTCTTGCCGTCAGTTTCTGATACTTCAAAAACCTACAGATGACTAAAAAGAAAAAGGTCATGAGCCAGGGCAGGATCTGGATTGGTACCAGCAATGTGGTGGTGCCGGGTAACAAAACCAGTTTTCCCCCGGAGTTCCGCGATGCATCAAGGCTCCACTATTACAGTACCCTTTTCAATTCGGTTGAAATTAACAGCAGCTTCTACAAAGTCCCGCTTCAAAACACTTTTTCACGCTGGTCAGATGATGTGGTGAATGATTTCCGTTTTTCTGTCAAAATGCATAAAGAATTTACCCATACCAAAAACCTCCTTGCGGACCATGACCTGATCGATCCGTTCCTGCAAGCCACTACGGGTCTCGGTGAAAAAAAGGGGGCTTTGCTGGTCCAGTTTCCCGGGAAAATCACCCTCGATTATTTCGATAAAGTGGAATCGTTACTCGACCGGTTGAAAAACTCATCCTTCATTAGCGGATGGACACCTGTGGTTGAGTTCCGAAGCCCAACCTGGTACATTAGGGAGACCACTGAATTGCTCGATTATAATGGTGCATCCCTGGTGTTGCAGGACCTGCCAAAATCGAAATGGCAGGAACGGGTAACCAGGTCTCCGGTAGTCTACATGCGGTTTCACGGCCCGGAGGGCGGCTACCGCGGAAGTTATGGCATGGGTTTTCTAAAAAAACAGGCGGAGGAAATAGTGAATTGGAAATCCGAAGGACGTGAAGTCTTTGTTTATTTCAACAATACAATTGGTAATGCTTTTGAGAACGCATTGTCATTGAAAGCAATGGTGGAAGGATAGTGATTTCAATGGAGTTGTTCACGGATGGTTTTCAGGTAATCCCGTTTATTGCACTTTGTAATTTTGATTTCATAACATTGATTGAAGTCAGCGAATTTCCGGAGACTGTCTGCAAATGCCAGCAATTCCTTGTTGCCAACTTCCGGTTTTTCGAAATGCAGGTTATGAACCGTCAGTATCCGTGTCTTCCTGTCAGCCTTTGAATCCATCCTTGCGATAAAGCGCTCACCTGATAAAACCGGAAGTGAGAAATAACCATACTTACGTTTTGGCGCGGGAACAAAACATTCCACCTGGTAATCGAAATCAAAAAAGTCGCCGAGTCGTTTGCGGAATACATTCAGCGGGTCAAACGGGGAGAGGATATACACCGCATCGCTGGCTGCCAGTTTTTTTGTCCGGTAAGCCGGGAGCATGTAAAGCGGTTTTGTCTTCAGGTCCTGTACTTCAACCTCGCAGATTTCCCCTTCCTGCACCATGGTATCCAGCAGTTTTCTGACCAGGTTATTTTTTGCGAAGCGGACCCGCCACGCCAGCTCATTGGCATAGGCGAGCCCAAGACCGCCCAGGAATCGTTTGATGCTGAACCGCGCAAATTCCTCTTCAGTGGGCACTGTCCGGTTGATTTCACGCGGCACAATATTATTCGGCAGGTCATACACCTTATGGAACGTCTTGTCGCGCATGACCATGAGTTTCCCTGAAAAGTACAGCCGCTCAAGCGCCACTTTTGCGGGCCGCCAGTCCCACCAGCCTGAACTGGCTTCGGTCCGGTCATTTTCAAAATCTTTCAGCATCAGTGGCCCCTCGCGTTCGATCCGGTCCATCACCCGGTTCATTGCGTTCAGTTCAGCTGAGGTAGCCTCGCCATACCTTTCTTCGAAACTCTTTTTAGCGATCAGCGAATACCGGTAGTCCTCCATCGGGATAAACCCGGAGTCGGATGTGAGGTATTCAAACACCCTTGCATCTTCCAGCAAATCCCAGAGCCACGCTGGCTGGTAGTCCGGTACCCTTGCGAAGATGGTATGATGGTGCGCACGCTCCACGGTGTAGTTGGTATCCAGCTGTACATATCCGAGATGGTCGATCAGCTTGAGTACAGCTTCGCGGCCCCGGCCAAACTGAGCAGGCTTTGCCAGACCGGCTGCGTGCAGGATAATCTTCCGGGCCTGGGATCTATCGATGACTACGGTTTTCATAAATTATAAAAGAAAAATGAATTTACTGAAAATGACCCTCCCCGCCAGCTCTAGTTTATTTGATCCGGCAAACGTTTTTTTGTTTATTCGTGGAAACAAGCGAATTCGAATGCAGGTAAAACCAACTCTTTGGAAATTTCTGATACCATGGATCACAGGTCTGTCGATCGTTGCGTGTGCCATAGTACTGTCGTCCCCGCGGGATAATTCGTTTGTGCCAGGGCTGGTGTCCGGATGTGGTATTGGCATCCTTGCCGGTACCGCTGCAGGATATATCCATTTTCTGAACCGTACCAAATGGCAACCTGCCCGGGCTGAGGCATTTTTTCGAAAGAAACTCTTCACAGACCTGATCCAAAGTGGTTTCCAGCGAAAGGGAATGGGATTGGAAAAAACAGTGAACGGTTATATCACCCGGGTCCAGCGACATTTTAATCACAGCCAGTCTTTTGGCGGTTCAATTACTATACAGGTGTTTTTTGATCCTGTCATTCCCGAAGGAACGATTGACCTGAACCACCTGAATGAAATGCGTCAGCGGTATTTTTCCGGAAAAATGTTTGCGCAGGAAGTTGGTTGGAATCTTACCAGTGTCATATGTGAAATTTCAACTGCTTATGGCCAGATTCCATCTTCCCAAAAACTCCTGGGGCAAATCGATCGGATGACCGGCATATTAATGGAGGAAAGACTCCAGCCTTTAAAAACGCTGGATAACATCGACATCGTTACACGACCCAAAGCCATATTATGACATCCACAGAAGTACTTGCTGCCCTCAAAGCCGTTGCCGATCCAAAAGTGTTCGCGATGAACAAAAAAAATGGCGCGGGTGACAACCAGTTTGGCGTTAAAATGGGAGACATCCGCAAACTCGCCGCGAAAATAAAAAAGGATCATGCGCTGGCACTGGAGTTGTGGGCCACGGGAAATAACGATGCCCGTTTTGTCGCGGTGCTGATCATGGATGTGAAAAAACTGTCCGCAAAGGAAATTGACACACTGGTCAGGTCCAATACATTTGTACATGTGGCAGACTGGTTCAACAATTATATCGTGAAGGAATTTCCTGGCAAGGAAGAGTTACGCGAAAAATGGATGAAGGAAAAACAACCGTATGCGGCAAGGGCAGGGTGGAGCCTGACAACCGGCCGCATCGTGAGGGCACCGGAAGGGATTGATATCAAGGGGCTGCTCGACCGGATTGAAAAGGAACTCCCAGCGGCCGATCCCGTCATTCAATGGAATATGAACAATGCACTGGCACAGATCGGGATCAATCACCCCGAATACCGCAGCCGCGCAGTGGAGATCGGGGAGCGGCTGGGAATCTACCGGGATTATCCCACATCAAAGGGCTGCACTTCCCCATTCGCACCGATCTGGATCAACGAAATGGTAAAACGACAAAAATAAAATCAACCTGTTACATAAAGCAGTGCTGTAGCAAGTACAATTCCGATAATACCGCCTACAACGGTGAAAACGGCATCGGCCACCTCATAGTGTCCCCTGCCGGTGATTTTTGAGAACAGCTCAAAGCCATAGCTGATCAGCACAACAACGAGTAAAACAAGGCTGGTGACTATATATGCGCGCAATGGCAGATACCAGAGTGCAGCACCTTGTAGTAAAAACCCCATAGGTATTCCCGCAATTACGTGTCTCCATTTATCCGCCTGGATTTTCCTGAACATTTAAATTTTTTTTCAACTGGTTATGCCGGTCCGCAGGATCGTCCTAATCCCATGGCTGCGAGCAGCAAAGGCTTAAGTGTATACCCAAAAATGAGGTATAATTACCCGCACTATCCGCCGTTGCTAATGGGAAACTACGAGAAATTTTGCGTGAAACACTTGCAAGATCCACAAGTGGAAACTACATTTGCGTCGTGATAGGATTACGAAGTGATCATATCCATGAAAACAACCGATTAGTACCCCTCAATCCGACCCTTGATGAAACGAATTTTACTCAGTTTGTTCGCCTTTATGGCGTTCACAGCTACCTCTTACTCCCAAACCTGCACTCCGCAGGGCGATCAGACAACTTACGGAACAAATGATGTGTGGATAGGCTATGTGTATGACAACATGGATTTCACAGGTTATGTCGGTTATGTGACCCAGGGATCTTCGGGTAACCCTTTCTTCGACCAGAACTTTGGTGGCAACGATGTGATGTATGCTACAAATGGCTGTTCCATCCGCACTGAAACGTTCAGCGTCCGTTATAAACTTCGCCGCACTGTACCAAATGGTACTTACCGTGTCACACTTGGTGGTGATGATGGTTACCGCCTGAGCCTTGATGGCGGTGTTACCTGGATAATCGATAACGCCGGCAATTCCGGATCATATACCACACGGGTGGTTGACCTTACACTGAGCGGAACCGTAAATGCCATTATCGAATACACCGAAAATACAGGTGCAAACCGAGTACTGTTCCAGCTCGGTGCAGTATGTGTGCCAATGGAAAACCAGTCGGTATATGGCACAGGCAATACCTGGAGGGGCTATGTTTACCAGGGAATGAATTTTGAAACATACAAAGGGATGGTCACCGAAGGTACTTCATCAAGCCCCGTGTTTGACCAGAGCTTTGGTGGTGACAAAGTAAACTACAATACCACAGCATGTCCCGTTGTTACCGACACGTTCAGCGTGCGATATCGCCTTGCCAAAACCCTGACAGCCGGCAGTTTTACATTCACCCTTGGTGCGGATGATGGCTACAGGTTCAGCCTCGATGGTGGTGCCAACTGGGTAATCAATAACTGGGCTCCCCATAGCTTTACTACATCTACCTATTCAGCATCCCTGCCTTCAGGTACCTATAATATGGTAATTGAATATTACGAACGTGCCGGGCAGAACCGGGTAAACTTCTCGTTGATCCAGAATACTGTGTTGCCGGTCAATCTGGTGAGTTTCGCAGGTAAACACCAGGGCACGGCACTTGAACTGTACTGGAAAGTAACGGATGACAGCAACCCCGATTATTTCGAAGTGGAAAAATCCACCGAAGGTGGAAGCTTCCGTACCCTGGGTACGGTGAAGGCCACAACGGCTACGAGCTATCATTTCACCGATGCCTCGCTGACCAGTGGTAATTCGTTTTACCGTCTTAAAATAAAAGACCTGACCGGCGCGGTTATCTATTCAAATGTGATCAGCATCCGCAACAATGCTTCCGTTTCTTCAGGGGTAAACGTTTTCCCGAATATCATCACCGGGAATTCCCTGAATATCGAGACGGCCGCTCCCCTGGCAAAAGCGATGGTCATCATCAGTGATGCGACGGGCCGGCAGCTGAACCGCACAGTGATCGGAAGGATGAGTAAAGGACAGGTGAACAGTGTGGAAACTTCTGTGTCGAAACTCCCATCGGGAATCTATTTCCTCCAGGTCCTGGACGGCAACAGCAACATCGGTGTACAACGATTTATCGTCAAATAATACTTACCTCTTTTTATTGTTGAGGGTCCGGGCTGGTGATTTTTCGCCGGCCCTTTTTTTATTGCGCCATGCCCCTGCATCCCCTAACCGCAGGAATCTCCATACGGATGGCCCCGGGCAATGGGAAAACGCTGTCCGGCAATACAATCATTACACCGGTTGATTAACCCCCTGCGGCATAACGCATACATGTAATTTCATTCCATCTCATAGGTGGCTTAGTGTGGCCATCCCGGCCGGTATATTTATACTGGCTTTTTCTTTTCCGAACCAATCACCAGCAAAGCCGCGATCAGCACCACACTGTATTCCGACCCGCCGGTGCCGTGCTCACCCACAAACCAGCCAAGCGGGAAATGGATCATCCCGATCCCGGCAATCAACATCCCGATCAGCGCGAGTGCCACTATCCGCGTCTGGTAATTCACAAACAACAATATCGCCGCAAGTATTTCAAAGACGGTCAGCAGCCAGACGGAAAACTGGGGAAACGGTACCTGGCGGGAGCGAAAGAAGCTTTCAAACTCCCGGATACTGCCTGTAATGATCCGCCATGATGCATGCAGCAGGAAAACCAGTCCCGTCATACACCGGAGCACAATCAGCGTAAAGGCTGGCGAAGGCCAGGGGAGATTTCTTTTCATGTATGGACTCCGGTTGAAGGGTTGAACAAATAATGGCCCTCACCGAAAGTAAGCAGGAGCAAATAGACCTGCGGGGTCATTCATGGGGAGATTCCGGTTGTTGGTATGTTTTTGGCGCCCGCCCGCAACAGGTTTGCATACGAGTTTATTTTATCCGATTTTTACCCCTATCAAACGCGTACTCCTGCATATCGCTTTCTGGATCTTTTATCTCTGCTTCTGTTTCGTCAATGAATACATGTGGGCGGAGGGCCAACTGCCGGGATACAGTACCGGCAAACTGATGCTGGGCACAACCACCGTTGCGATCCTTACTTCCCTTCCTGAAATGTTGTTTGCCTACTTCATGATGTACTATGGCTTTGACCGGTTCCTGCTCCGGAAGCAGTTGTTACAGACGCTGCTGGTAATATTTGCAGTGTTTGTGGGATGTACTGTGTTGTCACGACTGGCCACTTTCCATGTATTGAAAACGGTTTATGACGGCAGGCTGGCACAGGATGAACTATTCAATGCACTGGTGATCTCCCGGGCAGTTATTTTTATGGGATTCGCATCAGGGATGTCCGTGTCGCTGAAACTACTCCGTACACAACTCCGCGCCAAACAACGCGAGCAGGACCTGGTGAAACAAAAACTCGGGGCCGAACTGCAGTTGCTGCGTAACCAGCTGCATCCGCATTTCCTTTTTAATACGCTCAATAATATTTATGCCCTGGCACGCCGTAAATCGGACCTGGCACCGGAGGCCATCCTGAAGCTCTCCGAGCTGCTGAGTTTCATGTTGTACGAGTCACGCGAGAAACTCATCCCGATCCGGAATGAAATCGGGTTCCTGGAAGATTATATCGCACTGGAAAAGATCAGGTATGACGAACGCCTGAAAATTTCCTTCCGGCAGGATGTGGAAGACCCGGCGCGCGAAATAGGTTCCCTGTTGCTGCTTCCATTGGTGGAGAATGCATTTAAACACGGTGCAGGCGAGACACGGTTTGATTCTTTTATCAATATGGAACTGGAACAGTCCGGATCCCTGTTCCGCTTTTGTATAGAAAACCGGTACGAAGCTGCGCCGGCCATGGGAAAGCCCGACCGGATCGGACTTCCGAATATCCGCCGGCAACTGGAGTTGCTGTACCGCGACCATGACCTGCAGGTACAGGATAGCGGAGGGATATTCCGTGTCAGTCTCCGGTTAAACCTTGATTCATATGGAGAAAATTAGTTGCCTCATTGTTGAAGACGAACCGCTCGCGGCGGAAATCCTGCAGGACTATATCAGCCAGGTGCCGTTCCTTGAACTGAAAGCCAGCTGCCGGGATGCGCTGTTCGCCCTCGAGGTGTTGCAGCGGCAGGCTATCGAGCTGATGTTTCTCGATATCCACCTCCCAAACCTCAGGGGACTTGATTTTGTGAGGACACTGAAAAACCCGCCGCAGGTCATTTTTACAACTGCCTACCGTGATTATGCCATCGAAGGGTATGAACTGAACGCTGTAGACTACCTGCTGAAACCAATCCATTTCAACCGGTTCCTGATGGCGGTAAACAAGGTGCGGGAAAGGCAACGAACAGATGCTGCTGTGCCAGGTACAGGTCACAGCACCGGCGATCGTGCCCACCTGCTGATCAACGTAAACAAAAAAAGGGTAAGGGTGTACTATGACGAGATATTGTATTTCGAAAGCAAAAAGGAATACATAAAAATAGTCACCACCAAAACCTCCTACCTGTCGAAGTACCAGATCAGTGAGGTGGAAAACCTGGTCGATAAACGGGCGTTCCTCCGTTTGCATCGCTCGTTTATCGTGGCGCGTGACAGGATCACGGCATTCAGCGCCACAGAGGTGGAAGTAAATGGGGAGACCATCCCGATAGGGAGGAGTTACAAGGAACTGGTCATGTCTGTGCTCGGACGACCAATCTGATTAAATATAAAAACAAGGTATGCGAAAATTGATGATGCTTCTTTTTCCCGTTTTATTGCTGGCCCACTGTTATGGCCAGGGTTCTGTGACACCGCCTGCTGCTGCATTTGACCGAAAATACCTGCGGACGGGTTATTCGGAAATGGGATACTATAATGTTACAGGCGGTGGGAAAAAAGAACTCTGCCATTTCGGTATGGAAGTCCGGTCCACGGACAAAACCATTTCGGTGTACACCTGGATTTATTTCCTGCAGTCCGATCTCCGGTGGACAGACACCAGCATCGCCGATGCAAAAACCCTGCAGCCGGTTTACAAGGCCTCCCATCACGGCGATATAAATTATATGTTCCGGTTCGGGAAAGAACTGACCGGTTATTACCGCGACAAAAAAACCGGGGTAAACAAAACAATCAGCGAGCCAGTAAGTTCATCCTTCTTCGACAGCAATATGTATCCTTACCTGCTCGGCCTGCTGCCACTGACATCCGGTTACCAGGCCAGCCTGCCTGTGTTTGATTACAAGCCATCTTCAGCCAGCCATATCAAACCTGCCCGGATCACATCCGTTAAAAGCAGTATCTACCGCAGTGCAATCACCGGGGAATACAAAACCTGGCTGGTCACAGTGCTGGAAGATGCTACCGGCGACCAGTATGATTATTACATCGACAAATCCACCCGCAGGATCTGGCAGATTGATATCCGTACGAAAGACCAGCAATTGATGCTGGCTGACCGCGAAATTGATTTCCAGCCCATCAAAGCCAGATTTGATAAGGAGGCCACGCTGAAAATGATCACGGAAGGGTCAGGGGTGATCTCCGGTGAGGCATTTGCGCGGGATAATAAAAATGGCGGTGCCCTGCGTGGGATGGCGGTACTCAATATGAATAAAAAACAGTATGCCGCCCCGGGTACGGCTATCGTACTGGTGCCCTATACCGAATACTTCAGGGAATGGGAAAAACTCAATGCATCCCAAAAGAAAAAAGGGTATGCGCAGTTTACCCTGCCCGACGAAGTGAAGGCCTGTATGAAAGTAGCCACCGTGTACGATTCAAAGGGGAATTTCGAATTTGTAAATCTCCAACCCGGGAAGTACCTCCTGTATACCAGCTTTGGTTTTGTGCACACTGGCAGCCGCACCGAAATAGTAGGCTACACGGATAGTTATATAAATGGAAACTATACCGGTTCTACTGCAAATACCCATAGTTACGACGTGTTCTCTGATGCCCAGGCAAACGTTGATAAGGTGGTGACGATTTCGAAAGAAGGGGAGAAGGTCAGTGTCAAATTGAAACAAACGCTCTGATTTAATACCAGGGATCCGTAGCCATGACCTGTTTGTGGTATACTGAAGCGCAGCGTATTTTGGTAAATTGGGGTACAAAACCCCAACCATGAAAAGGAAAAAATTTATGGCATTGCTTGCGATGCTTGCTTCGGCACCCGCGATCGGATTTGCAAAAACGTTATCCCTTTTCCGCCCCCGCAATGGCGTATTCAAGGCAGGAGTCGGCGAGGGACGTTTGCACGGGCACCTTCAGCTGAAAGGCGTTAATAAAAATGTGCTTGATGTAAAAATATCAGGATCGGATACCGAAGGGGATCTTGCCATTTTTGAGCAGACGTCCCTTTCCCCGGGCCGTGGTACTCCCTTCCACGTCCACGATTCCCAGGATGAAATCTTCCATGTACTGGAAGGCGCGTATAAATTCAAGGTCGGAGAAAAATTATTTGACCTGAAAGCAGGTGAAAGTATTTTCCTTCCGAGGCAGGTGCCACATGCATGGACACAAGTGGAACAGACAGGCAAAATGCTCGTCATCCTGCAACCCGCCGGGAAACTCGAAGATTTTTTTGTGACCATGGCGGCAATGGATCATGAGCCGACTCCCGGTGAAGTAGCAGGTGTTTTTGCCGCTAACGGTATGAAGGTAGTAGGACCGCCCCTGCAACTGGAATAGTGGGTACACCTGTACACCTGCAACTGTGTAGCACACAGTGCACCCATCCCTTAAATGCTTGCCCGCAGCGGGTTTGGTACAAACATCCCGCTGGCATCATTTATGTGCTTTCCCCGGTTTTAACCAAGGTAAGGAGTATGATGCTATGGAGAAGAACCCGGTTATGCTGCAGTTTTTCGAATGGTACTGTAAACCCGGTGGCAGTCACTGGAATTTTTTAAAGACCCAGGTGGAGCGGCTCGTTGAGTGGGGGTTTTCCCATATCTGGTTGCCTCCTGCCTATAAGGGTACACGTGGTGCGGTGTCGGAAGGATATGATGTATATGACATTTTTGATCTTGGTGAATTTGACCAGAAAGGCACTGTCCCCACTAAATACGGAACAAAGCAGGAATATATTGATGCCTGTGTCACAGCACGTGGTGCGGGTCTGAAGATACTGGTCGATGTAGTGTTTAATCACATGGGCGGGGCAGAAGAAACGGAAAAAGTAACAGTTCGCCCTGTGGATCCGCAGAATCGGAATAAATTTATCGGCGAACCGAGGGAGATAGAAGCCTACACAAAATTTACCTTTCCCGGAAGGGCAGGAGTCCATTCCGACTTTGTCTGGGACCAGCATTGTTTCAGTGGTATCGACCATGCTGTGGGTGAAGAAGGTAATACCATTTACAGTATTGTAAATAATTACGGGCAAAGCTGGGAACTGATGGCCGACTCGGAGATGGGAAATTTTGATTACCTCATGCTCAATGACCTGGAAATGCGCAACCCGGAAGTTCGCGCGGAGTTAAAAAAATGGGCAGGGTGGCTGCATGGACTCGTGTCATATGATGGTGTGCGGATAGATGCAGTGAAACATATCAATCCGTCATTTTTTGTGGAATGGCTGGACTACCTGCGCACGGAAGTGAATCCCGATCTCTTTGCGCTCGGCGAGTACTGGTTGTCCGATGACCTCCCGGTGTTGTTGAACTATCTTGAACTGACAGGGGAACGGATGAGCCTGTTCGATGCCCCGCTACATCATAATCTTTCAGAGGCCTCGATGCAACGGGAAAAATATGACCTGCGCACAATCTTCAACGATTCACTCGTGGCCGCAAAACCCTTGCTGGCCGTAACCTTTGTCGATAACCACGATACACAGCCATTACAATCCCTTGAAGAGTTTACCGAACAATGGTTCAAGCCACATGCCTATGCCCTGATATTATTACGAAAAGGCGGGTTCCCCTGCGTGTTTTTCCCGGATGTATACGGGACTGAATATTGCGGGCAAAACAAGGGCGCAACGGATTGTGAAATCTGCATCCCTCCGTTAAATGAACTGCCAGCACTGATGGACGCCCGCCGTTATCACGCATACGGCGAACAGGTGGATTATTTTGACGATCCCAACTGTATCGGATGGACTAGGGCGGGGCACCCTGGCATTCCCGGTTCAGGTCTGGTGGTGTTAGTGAGTAATGCTTCTGCAACCAAATCGAAACTTATGCGGCTTCCGGAGGCATTTTCGGGCAAGGAACTGGTAAATATTTTTGATGCTGCCGACCGGGTTTTATTAAATGAAACAGCGACCGGTACTTTTATGGTCGCGCCTGGAAAAGTGGCAGTATGGGTTTTGTCAGCAGCCTGAGGCTTACATCAGCACATCATTTTTTGGCTGGATAGCCGGCGGCACATTGGTTTCGCCAAACATCTGCAACAGGTCAATTTCAATGGTGCGGCAGATCGACAGCATCGGGATATCGTTGTATAAACCTTCAAAAGGATTTTCCGAGTAGTCGCCGATGAGTTCCATTACCACATATACCCATCCGATGACCACGCCGAACGGAACACACAACCAGATATGGTTGCCACCCAGCTCAGCAAAATAACCCAGCAGTCCGAATGGCAGGAAAAAAACGAAGATGGCCACGAACACAAAACTGAAACTCCCGTATTGCCGGGGAAAGGGGTAACGTTTGATCCGTTCGGCCTTTCCCTGCTCATCGTAAAAACTGTTCACTATCCGCTGCAGTTCCACCTGCTGCATCATATTCAGTTGTCCTTCGCGGTACAGTGCGGCGATTTCCGCCGATTGCAGGTCATTGATTTGTGTGGCCTTGTTGGCCGCTGCGGCAATAAGTGACTGGTCGCTGCTTTCCAGGTAATGCCGGCTTTCCACATCCGCCATTTCTTCTTTATAGGCATTGGTCAGCAGGAATTCCTTGCGGCGGCGGTTGTAAGATCCGGCGAGCCAGGCCAGGCTCACATGTTCCCATTGGGTAGGCACCAGCAGTTGCTGGCGCAGCGTATACAACCAGGCAATATGACGGTGGATGATGCGTGTATGTACTTTTTTCCGGTCTTCTTCCGGCAGGTCTTTCCCCCCGATAAAATTTTTAACCATGGTGCCCAGCATACGGCTGTTGTTGATGATGGAACCCCATACCCTACGCGCTTCCCAGAGCCGGTCATAGGCCTGGTTGTTTTTAAAACCAACATAAAACGCAACCGCGGTACCGATCAGTGTCAGTGCCATCGGCGGGATCAGCATCCAGCGCCATCCGCTCAGGTGAAAAAGCGCAGTGGCGGCGGCCATCCATGCGGTGAGCCATAAAAGATGATGCCCGGCGAACTGGTAAATAGCTTTAATTCCGAGCGTTTTCTTTACGATCATGTCGGGTAGTGGTTTTGGTATATGTTTTATTAAAATCCGAAGGAGTCAGGAGAGTGGTTCCGGACGGGGCGGACCGCCTGCGGGTCGCGACTTCTCATCAGGCAACGGGATAAATTCATTGTTATCGGTTGGTGGAAGTACGATCCGTCCCTGCTTCCAGTCCTCTTTCGCCTGTTCAATCCGCTCTTTCCGGGATGATACAAAATTCCACCAGATATACCGATCGCCTACGGTTTCACCCCCCAGCATCATCAGCGTAGTCTGTTCACGCGCGCTGACGGTGGGGTCCACACCTTTGGTAAACACCAGCATCTGGCCGGCATTGTAAAACTGACCGCCCACTTCGAGACTTCCCGACACAATATATATAGCCCGTTCGCTGTATTCCCGCGGCAGGCCCGTTTTTCCGCCGGTCTGCAATACAACGTGCAGGTAGAAGAGCGGGGAATGGGTTTTCACGCCGTTATTCAACCCGAATGCATTACCCGCGATCAGACGCATCCAGAGTCCTTTTTCCGTAAACACGGGCAATTCCCCCGGAGTGTAATTCACAAACGACGGATCCGACTCCTCATCTTTTTCCGGAAGGGCCACCCAGGTCTGCATCATTTCCAATTGCCCGCCGGCGAGGGCCGATGGATCTTCAAACCGTTCGGAATGTGCGATACCGCTGCCGGCTGTCATCCAGTTGACTTCTCCCGGGCGGATGATCTTCTCAACGCCAAGCCCGTCCCGGTGGGTTACCTGTCCGCCAAAAAGATAACTGACGGTTGACAAACCTATATGTGGGTGGGGCAACACATCGAGTGACGAAGGGTCGGCAACAGCAGTGGTGACGGGTCCCGCATGATCCATAAAAATAAACGGACCCACCATCCGCCGCTGGCGGAAAGGCAGGATTCTTTTGACGGTCATGGACGGACTGAGTGCGGCGCTGCGCGATTCAATTACAAGGTCGAGCATCAGGGTCTGTATTAGACCCACAATTTAATACATACTGCGCACACAACGGGTTTATGGCAGTGCGAAGGCTGTGAACTGGCTCAGGTCGGTAGTGCTGCCATTTCCCAATGATCCATACTGGTTGGCGCCGCTGACGAGGATTTTTTTATCTTTTTTAATAACAATGGTCATGTTCATGTTGGCCACCACGTCTTTCACGTCGTCGAGCACTTTTACAGCTGTTGCCACATCCGTGGTGTTGCCCGTTCCCAGCTGGCCCTGGTTATTGCGACCGCTTGCCCAGAGACTGCCATCCGTGCGGTGCACCAGCGTGTGTACTGAACCAACTGCAACCTTATCCACTCCGTCCATCAACTTTACCGGGACGGTGTATGACCAGGAGTTCAGGAAGTCAGGACTACCAAAGTTGCCATAGATGCTCCATCCGGTGGCCCAGAGGCTATTGTCGTTTTTGATAAACATGGTAGTAATAATACCTGCGTTCATTGATTTCACCGCATCGGCGATTTTTACCGGGTCAGGCCGGTTTGTAATCGTGCCGTCGCCGAGTTGTCCGTTTCCGTTGGTACCCGCACCCCAGAGGGTATTGTCTGTTTTCAGGAACAAGGCGTAGTTTGATTTTGCAGAAATATCCTTTACGCCTTCGAGGATTTTTACAAAAGTATTCCGGTCCGTTTCAGTGCCGTCGCCAAGCCGCCCACCCAGGTTATCGCCGCTGGTCCACACGCTGCCATCCTGTTTGAGGATTATTGAAAACCGTTGCGCTGCTACCGCTTTTGTCACCCCTTCCATGATTTTGACGGGGGTTGTACTCCCGGTATTACTGCCATTGCCGAATTGTCCGTCGGCGTTGCTGCCGGCGGCCCAGAGACTGTTATCATTTTTTATAAAAAGGGTATGGCTGTTGCCACCACTGGCCTGGATTACCTGCTCCGCAATTTTTACCGGTACACTGCTGTTGGTGTTCGATCCGTTTCCCAGCTGCCCGTTTTCATTCAGGCCACTCGCCCAGAGAACCTGGGTTTCTGACACTACCAGCGAATGCGAATAACCAAGCGAAACTTTTAATTCAGTTTTGTTTCCGTTGTCTTCCGCGTTTTCATTGTCGTCTTTCGAGCAGGACAAAAGCGCCAGGGAAATGGCCGGGATATAGAAGATATTAAATAAACTTTTCATTATTAGAGGTTTGAGGGCTAAAACTAATTGCGTTTGATTCGTTTTGCAATACCTTGTTCCAGTTATTTTACAGCGTGAAACCGCGTTATAACGGACCAAACCTCATCATTTGAAATTCACCTTTCCGGACTTGCTGATAAATTTTTCTGGTTTTCAGTACAGTTCGGGTCAGGAATGAAAAAAGACTCTTCTACATTTATTACGAATTGGAAGATTGACGATTTTTCAAAAGCTAATATTTCACGCCATGCCAAACGATTGCCGGAAGCCGAGAGGCTTTCAACTGTTATCTGTTTTATTTGTACTTGCCCTCTTCTCCAGTACACAAGTTTTCTCCCAATCATCTATCCTTCATGGTAAAGTGGTTGATTCAACCAGCAGCGACCCTGTAACCGATGCCACTGTTAATGTATCCGGTTCATCGGTGACGGTAAAAACCGGGACTGATGGCGAATTCGCAATTAATGTCGCGGTAGGTCAGACGCTTACCATTTCCCATGTAGGCTTTACTTCAACTGCTGTCCCGGTAAAATCATTTTCCGACATCGTAATCCGCCTCTCGTCCAATTCGGGTGAATTATCCGATGTGGTAGTGGTGGGTTACGGCCGCCAGAAAAAAGTAAGTGTGGTGGCTGCGATTTCCACCATGAAAGCGGAAGGTTTGCGACAGACACCTGCCGCCAACATCGGGATCGCACTCGCGGGTCGCCTGCCGGGCCTAAGTGTGCTGCAACGTTCGGGTGTACCGGGCGGTGAGCAGATGGAATTTTATATCCGTGGCCGCAGTACCATCAACGGCCAGCAGCCGCTGATCCTCGTGGATGGTGTGCAGCGCGACTTTACCGCGCTTGATCCGCGCGAAGTTGAATCGATCTCCATCCTGAAAGATGCATCGGCTACTGCTGTATATGGAGTACGCGGTGCAAACGGGGTGATCATGATCACCACCCGACGCGGTCATGTGGGCAAACCAATCATCGACGTTACGGTTGAACAAAGCTGGCAGGCGCCAACGCGTTTACCGGAAATGGTGAATGCCTACGACTACGCCAATCTCCGTAACCTCGTGGAAACACAGAATGGTCGCCCGGTAATCTATGACGATGCGGCCCTTGAACATTACCGTACCGGCGATTTCCAGGAACTGTTCCCCACCCGTGATTTCGTAAATGAATTCATGAAAGATGCATTCCCGATGCGCCGTGCAAACGTCAACTTCAGTGGTGGTACTGATAAAATGCGCTACTTCACCACTGTTGGTTACCTGTTCCAGGAAGGGATCTTCCGGACAGAAAAGTTTTCTGAATACGACTACAACCCCGAATCAAAAGCGAATCGTGTAAACTTCCGGTCCAACTTCGATATCGATATCACCAAATCACTCAAGATGTTCCTGAATGTGAGTGGTTATATGCAGAAGAAGAATGACCCCGTGGTAGTACCCAATAACGGCGCCTACCTGAATGATGTGAATGCCTATTCCATCGTCATCGGATCACTGATCCAGACGCCCAACAACTATCACAATGATAAAACACCTGATGGCGAAGTGCTGACTACCTCTCTGAAAGGGGGTAATATCAACAACGTGCCTTATGGTATGCTCAACCGCTCTGGTTTCCGCAATACCATGACCAACCAGATCACGGCTTCACTGGGACTGGAACAGAAATTCGATTTCATCACCAAAGGATTGTCGGGAAGGGTGATAGCATCCTATGATGCCACGTCGATCAACCAGCAGATCCGCCAGCGGACATTCCAGCTGTACGAAGCCAAACAGGATCCGGACAACCCCGATGCGGTGGTTTACCAGCCTACCGGTACCATGACCAATAGTCCGCTGACCGATGGCCAGGGCCAGTCGCAGTGGAACCAGGTCAACCTCGATGCATCGATCAACTACGACCGCAGTTTCGG
>SEAD01000022.1 GCA_004173355.1 Chitinophagaceae bacterium
TTTCTTTTTCCCAAACCATTTGCTCCACATGGTTAATCATTTAATTTTTCAAGGTTGTAGTCGTAGGAACCCCTGCGACTGTTTATCCCGAGACTGATCTTTTTATCCGCGTACCCTTCCGCCCGGATCATGAACTCAAACCGCTCCCCTTCATGGCCGCTGATTTCAGCAGGCAGGGTTTTTATTTCACCATCTGCAAAAACTGCCCTGGCAGTTTTGATGCTTGGCACATTGATCCGGACCCTGAACAATTCGCCCTCTTTCGCCGGCGGATCATTACTGATCACAGGAGGCTCAATGGGTAGCGGCACCGGGGATGGATTGATGGTCATTAGCAGCAGCATAACCAGCACCGCAAATCCGGCTACTGAAGCCAGCCAGAGGGGGCGACCAACTTTCCACCTGTTTTTATTTTCACCCGAAAACAGTTCCCTGAGCGGACCAAACCCTTGCCGGGCTTTGGTCTTATCCCCGAGCATTGACCGTATTGCGGAGGCAGTCGGGCGGGACGCGGGATTGGGACGAAGGCATTTCTCGATGACAGTATGCAGGACCGGCGTGATACCGGCGACCAGTATTTTCGGGTCAGTGAATGAGCCGCGGAGGATGATTCCCTGCAGCACCAGCGGGTTGCTGGCTTCGAAGGGAAGGTGGCCTGTGAGCATTTCATACAACATCACCCCGAGACTCCAGATATCCGATTGTTTTTCTACCTGCTGGCGGAACTGTTCAGGTGCCATGTACTCGGTAGTGCCAACGATGAAACCCTGCTGCGTGAGTTTGGGTGAATACCGGTGTTTGGCAATCCCGAAGTCCAGCATCTTGACCGTACCATCTTTTATGATCTTGAAATTGGATGGCTTGATATCGCGGTGCAGTATGTCTTTCCCGTGCAGGTAAGCCAGTGCTGATACCACCTGCGAAAGGATACCGGTAGCGGCTTCAGCTGTCACGCGGCCGTGTGTCCGGAGATACTGGTCGAGTGATTCCCCTTCCACATACTCCATCACGATGGAAGGATGACGCCCGCTGAGATCCGATTCATACAGCCGCGCGATATTGGGATGCGTGATGGATGCCTGGATAAATGCCTCGTTGCGGAAGCGTTCGGCCATCTCCTGCTGGTGAAGGATTTTTACTGCTGCCTGTCGCCGGAGTGTGGGATGGTATGCCTTGTACACATCGCCCATTCCACCGGAGCCGAGCCGGGATGAGAGAACGTAACCTGCAACTTGCGTGATAGCCGGTGATTCCCGATGCATAAGCTGGTGGATTGGGCGAGTGTAGGAAGGCGTTTAACACACACTGAAAACTATCGGTCTGCGATTTTCTTACGACCCATCAGTTCAAGACCATACTTGATCGGGATGGCAAAGGAGATCTGTGTACCACGTGCATCGGACATGCCGGCGTAGTAGATCCCGATTACATTCCCGTGGTTGTCAAACATGGGGCCACCACTGTTGCCACCGCCGGTTGCGTTGATGGTCAGCTGGTAGGAATCACCCATGGTACTGTAGGTCATGTCCTTGTCGCTCGAACCATGTACGATCCGGCCGATGCTGCCCGGGGTAACCGTTGGCGTGGGTACGGAGGTAAACTGGTTGGCGGGATTGAACGGGTCGTTGGATTTACGCACCACGAACTGTTGCGGGGCAACGCCAGGGTAACCCATCACGGTCACCTGTTGTCCGGGTTTAATGTCTTTATAGTTGTCGACCATCGTGACTTCTGAAAGGCTTTCAGGGATTTCCACCTTGATCAGTGCCACATCATGATTGTCTGACGGCGTCACGGACTGTACCGGGCGACGCAGCGATGTATTGGCGAAGGTTACGTTGAGGTAAGTGTTGCGACCCTTGACCAGTCCGGGTTGTATCGGACGGCCCCCGATCAGTTTTGCTTCCGAAGGCACCCATCCGAATACATCTTCCGGCATTACATCCGCTTCCGGATTGATTTCGAGTTTGCCGTTTTTTACTTCTACCAGTCCGCCGGGGAAGGCAAACTGCGGGAAACTGTAACGGGTATTCCAGGATGCGGCCACGTGGCGGTTGGTCAGGATGAATCCATCACCCGATACCACGAACCCTGAACCGGTTGCGGCTGCAACGCCGATCGGCACCCCGTCGCTTACATTCTTTTTCACGTCGAGGAATGGTTCCAACTGTCCTTCGGAATTGCGCATATAGAGTGCCCGCAACTGTCCCTTGACCGGACCGAAGCGATGCCAGAGTTCATCACTCGTGGCCACATCAAACAGCTGCCAGCCAAATTCAATCTGTACAACACGGTCTTCATTTTCGCGGCTGATCTGGTCAGGTTGTTTGAGCGTTGAATCACCCAATACAATGGGTGGTGGTGCAGGTTTCGGATCGGGGAATATTTTATCACGGAAAGTGTAACCCAGCACGCCGAGCGCCACCACTACCAGGCCAAATAATGCTGCCATGCCTTTGTAGGATTTTTTACGCTCCGCTACCAGCATGCGCTCCACGGTTTGTTTGCCGAGGCCTGACTTGACCGGTTCGGCCGGTGGAAAGACCGTTACCTGCTGTACTTCCGATACGGTGGTGGGTTTGATAGAAGAGGGGATCTCGATGACTTTGGTGGCCATCATCATTTCCTGCGGACGGGGATAAACATCAAACGTAAATACGGGTCCGTTGTTTCCCAGCTGCACTTCATCGCCGGGATTCAGTGGCACAGTGCCTTTCACCCGGTTTTTATTGACGAAAATACCATTGCGGCTGTTGTTGTCGGTGATCGAGAATACAGGCGGCTCTTCGCTGGTCCGGGTGATTACGCCATGTTCACGGCTTACGATTACTTCCTTTTCCGGGTCGTACTGGATCTCGCTTCCGGCCGCGCGGCCGATTTTCAGCGTTGACTTGCTGTAATCAAATTCTTCAACCTGGTTGATTTTGCTGCCCGACGTATGGCGGATAACAAAACGTTCAATTTTTGTGCTCATGTTGTTGTGTGGTTTGATGATGAGTGATACTTGTAAAAGGGATGCGAAAGGGTGGAGGTTTTTGCAGGGATGGGATGGAGGGGCCGCTAACCCGTACTATATCGGGGCAGTTGCAAGATGTCATCAATAAGGTGAAAGGATTTTGCGCTTTGGGAAAAGAAGTGGATTACCTGGGTGGAAACTGGTCAATATCCTGCCAGGCGATTGTATTGTCTGCCACGATACCCAGCAGCATTTCCGCAAATGCATTCTGGGAAGTATTGCCGTTGCCCGCGCGGGTGTTGATTACAAAGGATGCGCACCAGCCGTTGGTCATGCGGAACATCACGGATTGTGTGCCGGGAAGGCTGCCGAAATGATACCAGATGCTGCCACCTGCGGCCGCATCATTTTCCACGACCAGTCCGCAGGCGACATATTGGTTGGCCGCGGAAGGAGTGCGCATTGCGGTCAGAGTGGATGCGGTCAGTATATCCGGCCGGGTGGCGCTGCTGTCGGCTGCTGTAAACAACATCAGCATTTCGGTAGGCGTGCTGATCCAGCCCATCGGACCGTCATTGCGTGCGTAGGGATCGGAATACACATTGGCAGCTTCGCTTCCCTGGCCATAGTAAACCACTTCACCTGATTTGCGGTCGGCCAGCGTATTACCCATGATTTCAGTATGCGTAATTCCAAGTGGCTGGAGGATGGATTCCTTCATATAAGCGGCATATGTTTTTGCCGTGACCTTTTCAATGATCCTTGCCAGTACGAGGTAACCGAAGTTGGAGTACTGGTACGTGGTACCGGGTGTGTTTGACAGCGGTTTATTTTTCAGTGCCCAGTCGGTGAGCTGGTCCGCAGTCATTGCGGGATTGGTAAAACAGATATCACCCGGATAGGAGTTGTTCCAGCCCCCGGAAGTATGCCGGAGCAGGTCCCGGACCGTTACGCTGGCCACATTGAAGGAATAGGGCGCAGCGCCATAGGCCGTACCCAGCAGGGATCCTGTACCAAATACTTTTTGTGACAAACTCAGTTTGCCATCCTGTACCAGTTTCATGATGGCTATTGCCGTGAATGTTTTTGACACACTGGCGATGCGGAAGCGGTGGTCGGTGGTTACTTTTTCCCCGGAAGTTTTGTCTGCCAGTCCGTAGCCTTTCCGGTACACGAGTTTACCGTTGTGGCTGATTGCCAGGGATGCTCCGGGTGCGGCATAGGTTGTCATGAATGCCTGGACTTTAGCATCGATGGCAGCGATATCGGTTTGTACAACGGGCTCTTCGCCCTCTTTGTTATTCTCTTTTTTGCAGGAGCCTGATACAAGTGCGATCATCAGGAAGTAAACGAGGTAATGGAACTTTTTCATGACCGTGTGGGTTTTGTGTGGTTGATTCTGACCAGGCAAAAATTCCATTTCTTTAATACCCCTACAATACATAATTTGTAGTACAACTCTGCCCGTCCAGCCCATCCACCGGTTATGCCAAAACTATTTATCATACCAATCCTGCTACTGGCCTGCGTTACAGGCTTTGCACAGACAAGGCTGCTCGATAGCCTGAAAGCCGAACTTTCACGGCAGTCAGATAGAACGCAGCGGTTAAAAACGATTACCGCTATCTGTGATGACCAGTATTCACTGAGCACGGATTCGCTCGAGAACTACGCCCTGCAGGCATCGGAGCTGGCCGGTGAGCTGGGTAATAAATATGCGGCAAGCCTCGCTAACCACAAGCTGGCGTTTTGTATGATGAAACGCGGCAAGGCCGATACCGCCTTGCTGATAGCGGAAACTGAATTGAAAAAAAACAGTGTGGCCAACAGGGACACGAGGGATATTTATTTTAAGTTTTCCATACTGCAGGCGCAGGTGTCGAACAGCAAAGCGAATGCAGCGCAGACCATTACCACGCTTTACCGCATTCTTGGTGAGGCCGAGTTGTACAATGATACACTGGCTACGATCCAGTCCACCAATGGTATTGCGAGTGTGCGGATCCAGATGGACCAGCCCGTGGAAGCGCTGGCTACCCTGATGGGTACACTGAAATACGGGAGCAATCCACATTTTGAAAAGGCATTTGCATCCCTGTACTCGAATATTGCGATGGCGCACAATAAACTCGGGCATACGGATTCCGCATTGTTGTATGCGGACAAGGCGATCCGCCTTTGCCGTAAAATCGGCAATCTCACTTTCCTTTCCAATGCCCTCAGTTACCAGTCCAATTTTTTCCTGAAAAAAAACCAGCTCGCAGACGCAGAGGCATCCCTCCGGGAGGCGATTGAAGTGCGGAAGCGGATGAATGACGAAGCCACTTTCCAGAACGACCAGGTGCGGCTGGCGAATTTTTACCTGAATACCGGCCAGGCTGCGAAGGCCGTGGTTATATGTGAAGCCTCGCTGTCTTCGCAGTTGAATGATGTGGCCTTCCTACGTCTCCAGGTTTACGACGTACTGGCAAAGGCATACAAGTCGCTTGGTGAGGATAAATTGTACCAGCAGACACTCGAGCGGATCATTTCGATCAAGGATACCGTGCAGCAGGACAATGCCTCGTCTGCACTGGCTGAAATGCAGACCAGGTACGAGGTACAGAAGAAGGAGAATACCATCATCCAGCAGGAGCTTGATATTTCCCGGAAAAATTACCTGTTTTACGGATCAATCGGCGTGCTGTTGTTTGCGGTTGTGCTGGCATTGCTGACTTTCTTCAACTACCGGCGGCGGGAGAAACTGAAACTCGACCTGTTGTTACAGAAAGAGAAGGACAGTGCCGCGCTTGCGGTGCTGCGTGCCGGGGAGAGTGAGCGGAAGCGGATTGCGGCTGACCTGCATGATAACCTGGGTGCATATGCGGCAAGTATTGTGTCCAACCTGGAATTTATCCAGCCACAATTGCAGGATGAAGGCAGCCAGGTGGCGATGCAGGAGCTCCGGCACAATTCATTGTCGATCGTATCGCAGCTCAATGATACCATCTGGGTACTGAATAAGGATTCGCTGTCGCTTACTGCTATCAGTGACCGGGTGAAAACGTTTATCCGCCGCGTGCAGCCCAGTTTCCCGCAGGTGCAGATGCAGGTGAGCGAGGATATAGAAGTGGATCACCTTTTGCCGCCGGCCCAGGCCTACCAGTTGTTCCAGATCGTGCAGGAGGCCGTGAACAATGCGTTGCGGCACAGTGGCAGCCGCAATGTGGACATACTTGTGGCGAGCCGTGACAGCTGGCAGGTGCTGGTGAGCGATGATGGCAGCGGGATGGATAGCCCTTCGGGAAAAAGCGGGGGAGGCAACGGGTTGGTGAATATGAAGGCCCGCGCTGCGGAGGCCGGCTGGAACATCAGCTGGTTGCCCGCTGGAGGGAAGGGTACGCAGGTGGAGGTGAGTCCCATGACCTTTGCCAGTGACCGGTAAACAGGTACTATAAACTAAGTATTGCGGGCCGTTGCCGCAATGCGCAACTTTACGCAATGCCAGTTACATTCAGGACCGCTTTCGCAGATGACAACAAGGTTAACCGCAACACCTTTGTGCAGAAGATCAATTCCCTGCCTTCGCTGGAGTTGATTTTTATTGCCGAGAACGGCCACCAGTGCCTTGAGGAGCTGAAAGGGCTGCCACAGGCAAAGATGCCGCAGGTACTGTTTATGGACCTGGAGATGCCGGGGATGGATGGCATTGAAACCATTGCCATGGCAAAATCGCTGTATCCGTTTATCCATTTCATTGTGCTGACGGTTTTTGATGACGATGAAAAGATTTTTGAAGCCATCAAGGCCGGTGCTTCCGGTTACCTCCTCAAACATGAGCCGGCGCCGGTGCTGGAAGATGCGGTGATCAATGTTATGGATACCGGCGGCGCCCCGATGAGTCCGGCCATTGCCCGCAAGGCACTCAACCTGCTCAGCCGCGCCCCGGGTACACAGCCTGCCGGTCCTGCTGCCGGGCGTCAGATCCCCGTGAACATAACAGAACGCGAGCAGCAGATCCTGCAGCACATGGTGAATGGCTGGGATTCCAAACGGATTGCCAGCGAGCTGGGCCTTAGTGTGCTGACGGTGCGCAAGCATATTGCAAATATTTATGAGAAGCTGCATGTCAACTCGAAAGCACAGGTGATCAGTCTTGCGCATAAGAATAAATGGGTATAATTCCGAATTTATCCCGAGGGTGGGATTCCCTATCTTCGCAGCGCAAAAAACAATTCCATGCTCCCTAAGTATAAACGTATTCTGCTGAAACTTTCCGGTGAATCGCTGATGGGCGACAAAAGTTTCGGTTTCGACACATCCGTTATTGCCCAATATGCACAGGACATCAAGTCCATCACAGATCTAGGAGTACAGGTCGCCATTGTAATCGGCGGCGGTAATATCTACAGGGGGATGAATGAAGCGGAAACGGGTATCGAAAGGGCACATGGCGATTATATGGGTATGCTGGCTACCGTGATCAACGGTATGGCCCTGCAAGCCGGACTGGAACGCATAGGCGTTTATACCCGCCTCCAGAGCGCGATCAAGATGGAGCAGATTGCCGAACCATATATCCGCCGCCGTGCGATCCGCCACGTTGAAAAAGGCCGTGTGGTCATTTTCGGTGCCGGCACCGGGAATCCCTATTTCACTACTGACACTGCGGGTTCATTACGGGCGATTGAAATGAGCGCCGATGTGATCCTTAAAGGGACGCGCGTGGATGGTATTTACACTGCAGATCCGGAAAAGGATCCTACTGCAACAAAATATTCCACACTGACTTTCCAGGAATGCCTGTCGCAGAACCTCCGGGTTATGGACATGACGGCGTTCACGCTTTGTATGGAAAACAACCTGCCGATCATTGTTTTTGATATGAATACTGAAGGTAACCTGCGCCGTGTGGTGACGGGTGAAAAGGTGGGTACGCTGGTTACAGGATAAATTATTTTTGTGAGTGCCCTAAAACACTACAACACAGCGCAATTGCTGTAAAAACCCCACCAATCCGCTTTTTCATGAGCTAAGCGTTTTTACTTTTAAATATAAGCAATTATATTGCGGTAGGATTCCAATCTCCCGCCTGAAAAGCCTCAGTACCGAACCTTTTATTGAGACTTTAACTCCAACTGTTATGACCGACACCCTCACCTTATCGATCATTGAGATCGTGTTGCTCCTTTTTGGTGCAATCATACTCGGTATAACCGTTCACTTCTTCATAGCCAGCCGGCGCAACCTCAATGCACAGTCTAATGATCTGCGGCAAAAGAATAAACAGCGTGACGAGTGGAAGATTCGTTATCTCAACGATATTGAACAGCGTGACCGCGACATCAGTGACCTTCGTGAGCAGGTGACAAAGCGGAACAATGACCTCAGTGAATTGCGGGATGCCCTGAAGGAATCGCGCGAGACTACCGAGATTTATACCAATGAGGCGGTGGAAGCCCGCACGAACTACAAACAGCTGCGCATTGAAATGCAGCAGCTGCAGGAAAACCAGCTGAAACCTGTGGCGCCTGTTGACGATACGGAACTGGTCAACCAGTTGCGCAGCGAAAACAAACGGCTGAAGAACGAACTGGAGGTTGCTGCCGATTATGCATCCGACGATCTCCGTGCGGAGAACGCAAGGCTCCGGCAGGAACTCGAAAACGCCCGCCATTCGGGGGTCGCGGTAGCATCGTCCAATGGCAAGCCCGACTATCTTGAACAATTGCGTCTGGCCCAGGACAGTCTCATGGAGCATAATAAAAAGATCAATGACCTGTTGGGGAATATCGATGTGATCAAGGAAAAGGAAGAAAAGGAGCGCGAGATCCTGCATGATAAGGAAGTACTGGCTGCTGAAGTGGACCAGATGCGGGAGGAATTGCACGAGAAAGAAAAGGAGATTACGAACATCAGGCAGAAGGAAAAGCTTACGATTGAGATGACATCCATGCTTGATTCGGCATACAATGACTTCAAGGTGTTGCAGGATAAACTGTCGAAGCTCGAGCAGCAGCTCAGTTCGGCCAGGCAGGTCAATATGGAAGTGGATGATCTCCGGGAGGAGCATACCAACGCACTCCGTGAGCTGGAGGTATTGCGGCTTAAAAACGGCAGCCTGGTATCCAGCAACCAGCAGCTTGAAATACAGCTGACCGAAGCCGATGAAAAATTCCGTGAAGCCAGTTTCCAGCGCCAGCAACTGCAGAAGCGTGTGGCTTATCTCGAAGAACTCAACAACGACCTGCAGGTAGTGTCGGATGCCAATAAAAAACTGGAAACACAGCTCCGTAAGATCGGGGAGCTGGAAAGTGCGCTGAATATGGTTTCCGAGGAGCGTGACCAGCTGGCGCAACGGATGGTCAGGTAGGCAGGCGGCAGTGCAGGTCCCAAAATTTACCCCGGATGAACAATGATATCGCAGGTATCCGCAAGACGTACGCAAGTGCTACTCTCTCCGAAGCGGATATGGCCGCAGATCCCGTGTCCCAGTTTGACAAGTGGTGGAAAGAGGCTGTGAATGCCAACCTGCTTGAAGTCAATGCCATGACCCTGGCCACCGCTTCCGCGGATGGCTTTCCTTCTGCCCGTATTGTACTGCTGAAGGGTTTCGATACCGCAGGGTTTGCATTTTTTACCAATTATGAGAGTTTTAAGGGGCGTCAGCTGGAGGAAAACCCAAGGGCCTGCCTTGTGTTCTTCTGGAAGGAACTGGAGCGCCAGGTGCGGATTACAGGGGTTGTGCAGAAAACTACCGGGGCCGAGAGTGAAGAATATTTCCAATCCCGCCCAAAAGGCAGCCAGGCCGGTGCTGCGGTATCGCCCCAAAGCAGGGTAATCGAGAGCAGGGAATGGCTCGAACACCAGTACACAGAGTTCGAAAACGCCCATGGGGACGATCACATAAACCGGCCCGGATACTGGGGTGGTTACCGGGTGGCACCAGTGGTGGTGGAGTTCTGGCAGGGCCGTCCATCGCGATTGCATGATCGTATGCAGTATACCTTGCAGGATGACGGGAATTGGGAGCTGGTGCGGCTTGCGCCCTGAGCGGAGCAGGGAACGGGCTCCACGCGCGATTCCTGGTTACTTCCCGAACAAAAAAAATCCTGCAACCGGTTGGGGCAGGAGAAAAAACAAGAGGTCATACCAGACCTGGAATAACCTCTTATGAATCCGTTGCGGTTAAGCTTTTTTCTTTGCTTCAGCAGCTTTCCTGAAAGCGCTCAATGTTTTAGCCGGTCGGCTCTTGCCGAAGGAACCCTTAAAGCGTTTTCCTTTAGCGGTCTTTTTATCACCTCTTCCCATAATACGTTGTTTAGATTTTCAATTTCCGCAAAGGTATGCCTTTGCCATTAAAAAAGCTCCTGCACCTGAAGTACGGGAGCTTTTAATACGGTAAGGGTGCCGTTAGAGTTTCGCAGAAAGCTCTTTACCAGCTTTGAATTTAGCTACTTTACGTGCTTTGATTTTGATAACTGCACCAGTCTGTGGGTTGCGACCGTTACGGGCAGCACGCTTTGACACAGAGAAAGTACCGAAACCAACGAGGGTAACTTTACCACCACCTTTCAGTGTTTTGGTAACCGCCTCGATGAAAGAATCCAGGGCTTCGTTAGCCTGAGTTTTTGTGATACCAGCGTCGTCAGCCAGTTTTGCGATCAATTCAGCTTTGTTCATAATCTTATTTTTAAAGTGATTTAGTAACGGCGACAAATTTATAAGCTTTTCATCTGCATTCGCAAATTTATTTGCCATTTCTTTCGTTAATAAAACAGCCCCCGAATCCGCTACCGGCAAGGCTTTAACCCGTTTTAACACGATGGTGTTTTTACGCAAAAGGGAATAATGACCTCTGAAAGGCTTGCTGGTGGCGGGTTTCAGCGAATTGTCTGAAATGCAGGCGGGAAGTGCATTTCAGGGGAATATAGTAATCTCCCCGAATAAAAAAATTATTAATTATTGTTTTGCACATTCAATTCACAACACGCAAAACGGAGCGGAATGAGATGATCAGTGCTCCCCAGCGGTCAGCCGCTTTCTTCCGCATCTGCTCGGCATATCCGGTGATATATTCGTTGTACCTGTCCCGCCCCGGTGAAGAGTATTGGACTGCGTAGGTGGGTCCGTCCGACTCATCCACTTCGGTGAGCTGCAATACCTGGGCGTCTGTGAAACAGCCAGTGGCAAGGATATCCGGGATATGTTCCTCTTTCATCCATGCCAGCCACTGGCGGGCAATGGAGTGGTCGACCTTGGTGGTCACGTTATAGATCAGCTGGCCATCGTCCTGGTTTTCAACTTCTATGTATGGTAGTTTCATAATGCTGTCATCTTTTTATTTCGAGGAATACGGGGCAATGGTCCGAGTGTTTCACATCCGGGTAGATGTCGGCACCCACCAGTTGTTTTTCCAGGGCGGTGGTGGTGTTTATGTAATCGATACGCCATCCCTTGTTGTTGAGCCGGACGGTGGGGAAGCGCTGGCTCCACCAGCTGTACCGGTGCGGCTCAGGATGGAAAGTCCTGAAACTATCTACCCATCCGTGTTTGAACAGTTTGTCCATCCACTCCCGTTCTTCGGGCAGGAAGCCGGATGATTTTTTATTGCCCTTCGGATCATGGATGTCAATTTCTTGGTGCGCAATATTATAGTCGCCCAGCACGATCAGTTTCGGGATTTTCTTTTTCAGCTGTTCGAGGTATACATAAAATTCGTCGAGCCACACATATTTGAATGTCTGCCTTTCATCACCGGTGGTGCCGGAGGGGAAATAGGCATTGATCAGCCGTATATCACCAAAATCAAGCTGGATCACACGACCCTCATCGTCGCTGACCTTATGGCCGGTGCCATACTCCACATGGTCAGGTTTGATTTTTGTAAATACCGCCACGCCGCTGTAGCCCTTCTTCTGTGCGCTGAACCAGTAATCATCATAACCAAGGTCGTTGAACAGGCTATGATCCACATTGTCCCTCGCCGCCTTGGTTTCCTGGAGGCAGATAATATCGGCGGGGTCGGTTTTCAGCCATTCAATCAGGCCCTTGCCGATGGCGGCACGGATCCCATTTACATTGTAGGAGATGATACGCATGGAATTGGTTGAAATGTTAAACATTCAGTGAACGATCCTGTTTAACAGGATGGCATTAACTTGCGTTTTTACCCGCGGCAATTTACATTTAATGATGGAAGAAGCAACACCAAAATCAGAAGGAAGGGTACTGATCCCTTCAAAAGAACATGTATTCCTGGACGGCCCCAAGAGCCGTGGCTATGAGCTCAATTTTGCCTGGCGCGTGTTCTGGCAGTTTATCAAGGGTTTCCGCCACCTCCACTTCGTGGGGCCCTGTATTACAGTGTTCGGATCCGCCCGTTTCCGGGAAGACCATCCCTATTACCAGAAGGCACGTGACTTCGGGCGCGAGATCGCAAAAATGGGATTTGTGACCATGACCGGAGGGGGTCCCGGTATCATGGAAGCCGCCAACCGCGGGGCGTTCGAGAACAATGGCATGTCGGTCGGGTGTAATATCCGGCTTCCCTTCGAACAGACATCCAATCCCTACCTGAACAAGTCGGTAACCTTCGAACATTTCTTTGTGCGGAAGGTGTTGCTGATAAAATACTCCTACGCATTTGTGATCATGCCCGGCGGGTTTGGTACCATGGATGAGTTTTTTGAGACGCTCACGCTGGTACAGACCAAAACGATCACCCAGTTCCCGATTGTGCTTTTTGGCAAGGAATATTATGCCGACCTCCTGCACACGATTAACGAGATGGTTGATGCGGGTACGATTTCAAAAGAAGACCTGGACCTGGTACTGGTGACGGATGATATAGATGAAGCGATGAACCATATCCATTCGTATATCACCACGAACTATAAAATCCGTCCACGCCGCCGCGCGTTTCCTTTCTTTGAAAAACGCTAGGTTTGCAGTACTAAAACTGACACATGAATAATGTAGACATCCTGGGATATGTAGCCGGTGCGATTACTGCGCTTACATTCCTCCCGCAGGTGTTAAAAACTGCGAAAGACAAGTCAGCCAAGGATATCTCACTGGGGATGTTCCTGATCGCAGCATCCAACAATACCCTGTGGATCATCTATGGCGCGCTGCTCAACAACTGGGTGATCATCCTGACCAATAGTGTTGTTTTATCCATGGCCCTTATCATGATCTATTTCAAAATCCGTTATAATGACAAAGTTCAAAACAATAATATTTGACCTCGGTGGTGTACTGATTGACTGGAACCCGCATTATGTTTTCAATGATACCTATTTCGAAAGCGAGGAGAAACGCAAATATTTTTTCGAAAAAGTGTGTACCGGCGAATGGAACGAAGAGCAGGATGCAGGCCGGTCAATTGTAACCGCCACCTGGGACCTGATAAAGGAACACCCGGAATGGGAACAACCGATCCGGGATTTCTATGGCCGGTGGACAGAAATGCTCAAAGCCCCGATTCCCGGCACTGTGCAGATTTTCCGTGAACTGAAAGACAGCGGCAGGTACTCGATCTACGCGCTGACCAACTGGCAATCCGGTCTTTTTGACATCGCGCTGGTCCGTTATGATTTCCTCAACTGGTTTGACGGACGGGTGGTGAGTGGTGATGAAAAATCACGCAAGCCTTTTCCCGAGTTTTATAAACGGCTGCTGGACCGGTACAATGTAAAACCGGAAGATGCGGTGTTTATAGACGATAACCTGCGGAATGTAAAAGCCGCGCAGGACCTGGGAATCCACAGCATCCATTTCACTACACCGGAGCAGCTGCGGGAGGAACTCAACAAACTGGAAGTCCTTTAATAATCCATGTGAAGCAAAAAGGATGACTATCCCGGGGAATGGCAGCTTGATTGCAGGGTTGTTTGCGGGGGCTGAACCTGATGTGGGCAATGTAGCTCACTTTTTCTGCCGGAGCGACCGGTCATAATATTCCGGTTCCTTCTTCTGGATCCATTTCACAAATTCCCGGATGGACTGGTCCGACTGGATCAGCTCAATGGTAAAGTATTTCCGCTTCAGTTCCTTTTCCGTAAACACGCGGTGGATTTTGTCGTGACAGATTTTATGGAGCAGCACTGTGGTAGTGCCTTTGCCGCCCTCACTCATGGGCACCAGGTGGTGTTTCGTGCATGGTCCTGCAAGAGGGCGACCGCAAAGGGGACAAATATCTGCAGGCTGTTCGTCCATATTGTAATCCAGTACAAGCTTCATTCCGGTTTCAGCCGGCTATCATAAAAATGCCGTCCCACACAGGTGAAACGGCATCAAATTTTTTACGCCGGGCAGCATCACTCCATTACCGGGCGCAGCCATCGTTCCAGGTCTGCGCGGTCCATCCCTTTCCTT
Organism: Chitinophagaceae bacterium; assembly: GCA_004173355.1. Lineage (GTDB taxonomy): Bacteria > Bacteroidota > Bacteroidia > Chitinophagales > Chitinophagaceae > JBEVJC01. Next base: position 14,315 of record SEAD01000022.1, read on the forward strand.
GAAAGATAATCCTCGAACTGGTCGGGCTGGATCTTGCCTACTCCAAAGTACTGGCTTTGCGGATGGCTGAAATACCAGCCACAGACCGAAGAGGCAGGATACATCGCCAGTGATTCGGTGAGATGGATGCCGGTAGCTTCCTCGCCACCCAGCAGGTCAAAGAGTTTGTATTTTTCGGTATGGTCCGGACAGGCGGGATAACCCGGCGCCGGGCGGATACCGACATACTGTTCCTTTATCAGTTCTTCATTACTCAGGGTCTCATCTTTCACATAACCCCAGAACTCTTTCCGGGTGCGGCTGTGCAGGGCTTCGGCAAATGCTTCCGCGAAACGGTCGGCAAGTGCCTGCAGCATGATCTTGTTGTAATCATCCAGCGCTGCTTCAAAGCGTTTGATATGTGGTTCGATGCCGTGGATGGTCACCGAAAACGCGCCCAGGTAATCGGTCTCCCCTTCTTTCAGGTATTCTGCCGGTTTGATAAAATCGGAAAGACTAAGGTTCGGCTGGCCCGGTGCCTTCTGGATCTGCTGCCGGAGTGACTCAAGATGGATCTTACCAGTAGCGCGGCTCACTTCAATGGTATCACCTGCAATTTTTGCCGCCGGCCAGTAACCCACCACACCCTGCGCGCTCAGCCATTTTTCGCCAACTATTTTATCCAGCAGGTCATTGGCATCCTTGTAGAGTTTTGTTGCGGCGTCACCAACTTTATCGTCGGTCAGGATCGCCGGGAAGTTGCCATGCAGTTCCCAGGATATAAAGAATGGTTTCCAGTCGATATACTCCCTCAGCTCGCCGAGGTCGTAATCCCTGAAGACCTTCGTGCCGGTGAATGTCGGGGTCACCGCTTTGTATGCCTCCCATCCGATCTTTACCTGGTTGGCCTGTGCATCGGGGAAAGGCAGGTAAGCCTTCACCACCTTTTTATTATCGAAATCATGTTTCAGTTTGATATATTCCTGTGTGATTTTTTCCAGGAACGGGGCCTTCTGGTCCACTGCCAGCAATGAACCGGCAACCGTCACACTACGGCTTGCATCCAGTACGTGTACCACACCATTGTCATATTGCGGTGCGATCTTTACCGCAGTGTGCATGCGTGAGGTAGTGGCACCCCCGATCAGCAATGGCTGGGTCATGCCGCGTCTTTTCATTTCATGCGCTACATTCACCATCTCATCCAGTGAGGGGGTGATCAGGCCGCTGAGACCGATGATATCTGCCTGTTCGCGCTCGGCAGTGTCGAGGATTTTATCCGTTGGCACCATCACTCCCATATCCACGATATCGTACCCGTTACAACCGAGTACCACACCCACGATATTCTTACCGATATCATGGACATCACCTTTTACGGTGGCGAGCAGGATTTTTTTCACGTTGCCGTTGAGGGCATTCGGGTTATTGCGTTTTTCCTCTTCGATAAACGGGGTGAGCCAGGCTACGGATTTTTTCATGACGCGGGCAGACTTCACCACCTGCGGCAGGAACATTTTACCGGCTCCAAACAGATCCCCTACCACGCTCATGCCGGCCATCAGCGGGCCTTCAATGACTTCAAGCGGCCGCGGGTATTTCTGTCGCGCTTCTTCCGTATCGATATCGATAAAGTCAGTGATACCGTTGACCAGCGAGTGTTTCAGGCGTTCTTCCACACTTGTGCCACGCCAGGCTTCATTTTTTACCTCCACCTTGCCTTTGGCTTTTACGGTCTCCGCAAAAGTGATGAGGGCTTCGGTTGCTTCGTTGTTGTCGTTATTCCTGTTGAGGATTACATTCTCGCAGAGTTCGCGGAGTTTTGGTTCGATCTCATCATACACCACCAGTGCCCCTGCATTTACGATACCCATGTTCATCCCCGCCTTGATGGCATAGAGGAGGAATACCGAGTGCATGGCTTCGCGTACGGTTTCATTTCCGCGGAAGGAGAACGAGAGGTTGCTTACACCACCACTGATACCGGTGAGCGGCATCAGTTCCTTGATGCGGCGGGTGGCATTGATAAAATCTACGCCGTAGTTGTTATGTTCTTCAAGACCCGTTGCCACCGCGAAGATGTTGGGGTCAAATATGATATCCTGAGGATCAAAGCCAACCTGGTCAACGAGGATTTTATAGGCGCGATGGCAGATTTCCACCTTGCGGTCTTCCGTGTCTGCCTGGCCTTTTTCATCAAACGCCATTACGATCACGGCTGCTCCATATGCCTGGCAGATCAGGGCCTGTTCGATAAACTTCTGTTCCCCTTCCTTCATGGAAATGGAGTTCACGATACATTTTCCCTGTACACATTTCAACCCGGCTTCGATGATCTCAAACTTTGAGCTGTCGATCATCAGCGGGATTTTTGCAATATCCGGCTCACTCTGCATCAGGTTGATGAATTCACGCATGGCCACTACACCGTCGAGCAGTGCATCATCCATGTTGACATCAATTACCTGTGCGCCGCTTTCCACCTGCTGGCGGGCAACGCTCAATGCTTCTTCGAGTTTGTTTTCGCGGATCAGCCGCGCGAATTTTTTGGAACCGGTAACGTTGGTCCGCTCACCAATATTGACAAAATTGGTTTCGGGCCGTACCACCAGGGGTTCCAGGCCGGATAATCGCAGGAATGGTTTAATGTGAATCGTGTCACTCATAAGTTCAGGCTAGTTCTTTATCAACGACCGGACGTTTGCGGGGGGCCAGTTTACGTACGTTGTCGGCGATATGTTTGATATGGTCAGGTGTTGTTCCACAACAGCCTCCCACAATATTTACAAATCCTTCTTTCGCCCAGTCTTCCAGGAAATGGCCTGTCTGAACCGGGTCTTCATCATATTCACCCATTGCGTTTGGAAGTCCCGCATTGGGATAAGCAGAAATATAACAGCCTGCGATCTGCGACAGCTCCGCGATGTGCGGACGCATTTCCTTTGCACCCAGTGCGCAGTTGAGACCCACACTCAGCGGGCGGGCATGCGCAACCGATGTATAAAACGCTTCGAGGGTCTGTCCGCTCAGCGTGCGGCCCGATGCATCGGTAATTGTTCCGCTGATCATGATCGGCAGTGTTTCGGTGCCGGTTTCACGGAAGAATTTTTTTATTGCGAAAATGGCACCCTTTGCATTGAGGGTGTCGAAGATTGTCTCGATGAGCAGCAGGTCTACGCCTCCGTCCACCATTCCTTTCACCTGTTCGTAATAGGCATCTACTACTTCATCAAAGGTCACAGCACGGAAACCGGGGTTATTTACATCCGGTGACAGTGAAAGTGTTTTATTCAGCGGGCCAATTGCACCGGCTACCCATGCCTGTTTGCCGGACTGGCGGATCGCTTCGCGGGCGCATTTTGCAGCGGCCACATTCAGTTCGTAGGCGAGTGACTGCATGTCGTAATCAGCCATCGCAATGGATGTGCTGCTGAAGGTGTTTGTTTCTAAAATATCGGCACCTGCATCGAGGTATTGTTTGTGGATCTCGGTGATGATCTGCGGCTGGGTGAGGTTAAGCAGGTCATTGTTGCCCTTCACATCCGAGGGCCAGTCTTTAAAGCGCTCGCCGCGGTAATCCTCTTCAGACAATTTGTAGCGCTGGATCATGGTACCCATGGCGCCGTCGATGACGAGAATCCTTTTTTCCAGTTCCTGTTGGATTGTACTCATGCTTTTTCCATTTTGGTTTCCATTACACGGGTGGAAACATCACATACGGGCAGGCAATGGTCAGTGGCATCCTGCCGCTGCGGGAGTTCGATCTATAAACGTTGGAAAAAACCTGGAAGGGAGTTTTTTGACGTTTATTAGTTCTATTTCCCCCCGGCTGGGGTGCAGGCCGAACAATAAACAAATCCGCCTGTGACGGGCGAAATTACTATAAGTACAGGTAAAAAGCAAAAAAGGGGCTGTCCGGCATGCGGCAGTCAGGGATCGGGTCAATGATTGACGTAACGGTCCACCGGAAGGCGGTTCTGGAGACTCCGCGCCAGGGTCATTTCATCTGCATATTCCAGTTCACCGCCAAAAGCGATGCCGCGGGCGATGGTGGTGATCCGGAGGGGTTCCTTACCTGCTTCCGTATTAAACCTTTTCTGGATATAATATATCGTGGTATCCCCCTGGATCGTTGGGTTGAGTGCGAAGATGAGTTCCTCGGTACCCTCCTCCTTCACACGGTTGACCAGCGACTCGACATGCAACTGTTCCGGCCCGATGCCATCCAGCGGGGAGATTACCCCTCCGAGCACGTGGTATACACCATTGAACTGCTGTGTGCTTTCAATTGCGATGACATCCCTGATAGTCTCCACCACGCAGATCGTGCGTTGTTTGCGGGCAGGGTTGGCGCAGGTGCTGCAGGTATCACCGTCTGCCACGTTGAAGCAGCGTTTGCAGAAACGGATTTCACTCCGCATGCGGGTGATGGTTTCGCCGAAATGTGCCACTTCGGCCGGATCCTGTTTCAGCAGGTGCAAGACCAGGCGGAGCGCGGTTTTTTTCCCGATGCCGGGGAGTTTGGAAAACTCGTTTACTGCATTCTCAAGAAGGGCGGAGGCAAATTCCATGGTGCAAAGATAGGCTAGCGACGCATTCCCTGTGGACCCATCGGACCACCCTGGCCGGGCTGGTTAGCCGGTTTGGCGGGTTTGCCGGTGGACTTCACCGCGTTCAGGTCGATCTCCAGCGGGAGGTTGCTGTTGGCCTTGATATTGATCGTGCGTTCGAGGGGGCGTACCAGTTCGGGCTGTGTGCGGTTCACCGGGAACTGACCAGGGTCCCATACGCCATTGCCATTGCGGTCTTCCAGCACGCGCAGCTGGTAATCACCTGGCAGGAAAAGGTCTTTTGTCAGCGTAGCCGAAGTGAGGGGGAACGACTGCATGACGGTTTCATTCTGTACAAAAAGCAACACCTGTTTTTTTGCCGGATCAAAATTTTTGAACCGCAGGTTCAGTTTGCCATAATCTGCCAGCGCTTTTGTGCGGAAGCTTATGGTGTCTTCGCGGAGCAACTGCTGTCCGAGGGTATCGGTTGCGAACTCCTTTTGCAGTATAAAGTTGTAAAAGGTTTCCGGCTGCCAGGCGTACTCGAGTGTAAATTTTTTATTGGTGCTGTCCGCAACAAAACGGTAGTTGGTTACCGGGGTATAACTGCTGTCGCGGGTGAACAGGATTTTTGTGCTGTCGAAATTTTTTAGCGGCACTTCAAACGTGAAATAGAATTTTTCAAGCAGGTCCTGGTTGTCTTTGATCGAACTCTGGAACTTCAGGCGCCGGTCCCCGGGTTTGGGTTTGGTGGCCTGCGCGGCAGTGCTGGTGGGCTTTGCGAGGTTTTTGATATCATACGCATAGAGCGTTATGTTGGGTGTTGGGCCACCGGTGTATATCGCTGAATCAGCAAAGGCAAAAAGGTTTTCCTTATTGCGGTACTGGTAACTGCCGCCGCCTGATTTGATTGCGTACACATAAAAGGTATCGGGAGGCAGGTTCCGGAATGTAAACTGCCCGTTGCCGTCGAGCCTGGCCACATACCGTGGTTCGGTTTTGAGGGCAGCGGAATCATCCCGGTTCCTGTACAGCATCACGGTCAGCGTGGTATCGAGTGCACCGGTTTCCGCCAGCTTCACGGATCCCTTCAGCTGCATCGAATCGAGGTAACGGCCGGTGGAAAAAATATAGGTGAACTGCCGGTATGGATTTTTTTCATTCACATCAACGATGGTATTGCCGAAATTGATGCTGTAGGTAGTGTTTGCTTCAAGTGAGTCTTTCAGCCTTACGGTCACATCGGTAAGGTGACGCGTAATCAGCGGACTTGATTTGGGCAGGGGGGAAACAATCACATTGGTCTGCGGATTGTCCAGTTCCACGTATTCATCAAACACCATCACGATCCTTTTTTCGCCGAATTGCAGGGTACCATTGGGCGGGCTTGAGCGTACCAGTACCGGCGGCAGGGAGTCGATGGGTCCGCCCATGGGCGGCACGATGGTGGCACAGCCCGGAGCCGACAGACCGAGCATTGCGCCAGCAGCAATAATAAAGAGCAGTGTGATGATTGATTTTCCGCGCATAAGTGGCCGCAAACTTAAGCCGAATACCGCTTAAACTTTGCCAATAATCCCATAATTCTTGGGCGGTGCCAGGGCGGGGTCATGCCTGGCACAGGCCGGGGTAAGGCCGGGGTCATGCCGGGGTAAGGCCGTTGCCATGCCCGGGTAGGGTCTGGCACCGGCCCTTATTCTTCCTCCGGCTCCCCCTCGATTTCGTGCAGGGCCACAGCGAGGTTGTTTTCCTTTACAAAATTGCACCAGTGGCAGTCCTCTTTCCCGCAACCGGTATAAAAGTCGCGGTCCTGGATTTTTGTCCATACAGTACTGATCTGGTTGCTCACCGTGGTGATATCATTCGGGCCGATCAGGACCTTTGTTTTCTGGTATTCTTTCTTGTTGTCCGGTTCGATGAAATCAAACTCTGCTGCCACGGCCGTCCACTCCCGCGAGGCATAGTTATCAACGAGGATCTTGTAAAAAACTGCCTGCCTCCAGTAGTCGCCTCCATTCGGCAGTTTCTCTGACGGTGGTTTGAGTTTGGCCTGTGCCTTCACGGGATCGCCGGTTTTGTAATCCACTACTGTCACGTCCCGGCCGTTGAACTCCAGTTTGTCGAGTTTACCCTTGATCGGGACACCCTTTACGATTACGTTGCTGATTCGTCGTTCGATGACCACTACCTTATTGAACTGGTTGATGTACTTGTCATAATAATTTTCGAGCACGGTATGGCCGTATTCCATCCTGCGCTCAAACTGTTCCCTGGTAAAGCTTTCACGGTGTTTGTAGAGATACCATTCAAAATCGCCGATGAATTCTTCCCGGGTGGGAAATTTTTTGATGTCTTTGTTGCCCGGCGTTCCCGCCAGCATCTTGTCAAAGAGTTTTTCCAGTGCGTGGTGTACGGCGGATCCGAACTCAGTGGCTTCGTTTTTCGGGGAAGGGATGCGGATCAGGTTCTTGAAATAAAATTCAAGCGGGCAGTTGAGGTAGTTATTCAGCGCGGTCACGTTCATCACAAACTTGTCCAGCATCCTGCTGATAATATCTTCTTCCATCTGTGCGATCTCCGGAGCCTGTTCGGTGAATTCGAGTATGCTGAATACATCCATCTCTTCCTTCGGGATCATTACCACCTGTGGCTGGAGCAGTGGATGTTCATCCTGGATTTCGGCGATGAACATGGAGGGTTCCAGCTGTTTCCCGTCCTGTTTGTACGATGCGAAAGAGATGTACAGGTGCTGTTCTGCGCGCGTCAGCGCCACATAGAACAAGCGGCGGAGTTCTTCCTCGTCGCTTGATTTTGACTGGGACGTAAACATGTTATCGGGCAGGGTGTAGCCACCGGAGGGTTTGCGTTTCTTTTCCCAGGAACCGGCATTACAGCCCACAAAAAACACGTATTCAAACTCGAGACCTTTGGAGCCATGGGCGGTCATAAGGTTCACCCCTTTTTCTGTGCCGCTGACCTGCACCAGGGGGAGATTGATTTTTTCTTTCTCCATCAAGGCGATCAGGGACACCAGTTTGTCAAGATTCAGGTATTTATCCCGTTGTGTTTCATCTTTGATAAAATCAAAAAAGGAAGTCAGCACCTGGAGGTCTTCGTGCCGGTTCGGGCTTTCCATGACCTGTTTCAGGATCCCGGTTTTCCGGATAATCTGTTCAAATAATACCTGCAGGGTCACATTGGGCACATCACCGACCAGCCCTTCAATGATGACGGATGCGTTGCGCAATACGTCGGGCATACCCGGATCAAAGAGGTCACGTTTTGGTTCCACTGCTTTTTCAGTGAGTAGCCGGCGGATGGATGTCCTGCGATCGGAGAAATGACGGTCGGCCACTTCAATCGACAGTTTCGCTATTTCGATCGGGGGTATATGGAAAAAGGAGAAATGAAGGATCTCGAAGAGCATTTCATCGCCCCCGTACGGGATATCGTGTTCGGCGGCGAGATAGCGCAGGATGTCAAGGATGTTCCGCGCGAGCGGGAGGTCAAGGATATTGAGATGGCGCCTGCTGTACACGGGAATCTTGAGCAGTTTGAAATACTGGGTGAGCGTTTCGCCGTACTTGTTTTCCTTATAGATGATCCCGATGCGACCCGGTGCTATACCCTGTTCCAGGAGTCCCTGCACTTCACGCGTTATGCCGATCATTTCATGGCGCTGGGTTTCAAACTGCCGGATAATGGGCAGGTGTTTCAGGTCAAGGAGTTTCACATTGGACGACAGGAGTTCCTTGCTGAGGCCGGAAATTTTATTGATCAGCCGTTCCGAGTTGCGGTTGATCAGGGTTTTGGAAACATCGAGTATGGGCTGGGTAGAGCGATAGTTGCTGGTCAGCACAACTGTCATCAGGCTTTCTTTATAACTGTTGCCGAATTCAATCATATTGTCCACGTTGGCACCCTGGAAACGGTAGATCGACTGGTCATCGTCACCCACAACAAACACGTTGGGTTGGTCCCAGTAATTGATCAGCAGTGAAACCAGTGCGTTCTGTGTACCGCTGGTATCCTGGTATTCATCCACGAGGATATAGGTGAATCGTTCCTGGTAGGTGACCAGCAGGTTCGGGTTTTCCCTGAAAGCCCGGATCACCCAGTTGATCATATCGTCGAAATCATAACGGCCGGCTTCGCGCATCATTTCCTGGAAACGGTCAAACTCCCCCACGGCTGCGCGCAGTTTTTCCATTTTGTCCTTTTCGTCGTTGAACTTGTTCTGGTTAAGGTCACCGGCGTTGAACTCCTTGTATTTCCTTTTGTAGGTAAACCCGTCGCGCGTTGGCAGGTCGGCCAGGTAGGCATCTATTTTACCGTTGATAAATTCGGGTGTCCAGCCTTCCCGTTTCATGTTGCTGAACAGGGAGGCGAGGTTTTTTACCTCGAAATATACATCCCCACGGTATCTTTTCAGCGGGTTGTTCTTTGGAAGGCTATCGATGAGTTTTTTAAAGAGTTCGATTTTTTCGAGATCGGAGATGGCGTCGAGACTGTTTTTTTCAAACAGCGAGAGGTTGTCCTGGATGACTTCATTACAGAAGGCGTGGAATGTATGGATGTTGACCTTGTAGGCTTCTGGTCCCACGAACTGCAGCAACCGTTTGCGCATGGCCAGTGCACCGGCGTCGGTGTAGGTAAGGCACAGGATATTATCGGGTGAGGCATCCGTATCGAGCAGGATTTTCCCGATCCGGCTGGCAAGGATCTGGGTTTTCCCCGTTCCGGGACCGGCGATTACCATCACGGGTCCTTCGATCTGGTCAACCGCCCTCCGCTGCTGTTCATTCAGTTTTTCGTATTCCTCGTGAAATTTAGTTTCCAGTCGTTCCCGGTTCAGTGACATTTGGTTACACTTTTGAAGTACATAGGTTAATTAAAACAAGGTAATCCAAATAACAATCCCTTTTTATGGCGGTTCACATGCTCAAGGCAGTCCAGCAGATTCCAGGTTCACCCGATGCCATCTGGAGTTTTTTTGCAAATCCGGCTAATCTCGCGAAAATCACACCGGAAGCGATGAACTTCCAGGTGATCTCCGATAAATGGGAAAAGGAAATTTATCCCGGGCAGATCATCGAGTACCATGTGCGGCCACTACTGGGGATCAAAATGTACTGGATGACCGAGATCACGCAGGTAAAAAGCGGGGAGTTTTTTATTGACGAGCAACGCAAAGGGCCGTACAAGCTCTGGCACCACCAGCATCATTTTGAAAAAACGGAAGGCGGTGTGATGATGACCGACCTGTTGCACTATTCAATACCCTATGGTTTTATCGGGTCAATCGCAAATGCGATACTGGTGAGATCAAAACTCAGGGCACTGTTTGAGCACCGGGTAAAGGCAATTGAGAGGATTTTCGGGAAGATGGGGGATACGCAGGTGCATATCAGGTAGGAACCGGATCCATGATCAATATTATCTGGGCATCCGGTCAGCGAATTGCGGAGGAAGACCAACCTTTTTGATGTAGGCGATTGCGTCTTCGCGTATCACAAACTATTCCCTGTGTTATAACCGCTTTTTCAGGTCTTTTACCGGAACCGACATCATCCGTCCGATCGGCTTTTTACCGCGATATGAAATCACACGCAGCAGCGATGCATCCCTGGGTACTTTCAGCGTTTCTTTATACACCGGGTAAAACTGGTCGGGATAGGAGTTGTCAAAACTGTAATGCAGGTTCAGGTCTTCAATCTCCGGCTTGAAATCCAACAACAGCTGGTTGCTGTCGCCTTTCACAATAATGTCAGCATCATAGATTGCAGGACTGTATTTTACCTGCGCCGAGTCGAGCCGTACAAACTGCGTCTCTACCCTTTTTACAAAACCATTCCAGTTGCGCGGGGCAGCGGGTGACCACAATACTTCCGCAATGGCAAAGGAACGTGGCCAGACCATATATTGTACCTGGCGGAAATTATAGACCTGCTCGGTCCAGAGGTTTCCCTGGCCGCCAAGGATGTATTTTGCTTCAACGCCTTCGGGCATTGGTTCAAACTGGTAAGTTTTATGCAGCCTCAGTGATGCATATACGGGTGGTTCCATGGAAACATCACTCTGCATGTAGTCGAGGTAGACAAAATCAGTAGGGGTCATCACTACGTAATGTTTGTCTTTCGCAGCATCCGCGCCTTTTTTCAAACCACGCCAGCTCATCACTGCTGCATTTTCAGCGAGGCCGCCATCCATGATCTCATCCCAGCCGATCATTTTTTTCCCTTTCGCCGCGATGATCTTTGCTACCCTTTTTACGAAATAGGCCTGTACCTCATCGAGGTTTTTCAGGTTTTCCTTTTGCATCAGGGCCTTGATGGCATCCGATTTTTCCCAGAAGTTGCGCGCTGTTTCGTCGCCACCCATATGGATATACTCAAAAGGGAAGAGCTGTGCCACTTCCGTAAATACTTTATCCAGGAACACATACACTTCCTCGTTGGCCGGGCAGAGTGAATTGTCCACCAGTCCGTAAAAATGCCCGCTGGCCGGCCATTCCATAAACTTATCACCGGCGCTGGGAGCCTTTACACCCGGTATGCACGCAAGGTTCGGAAATGCAGCGAGGGCGGCCATGCTATGACCCGGCACATCAATTTCCGGCACGATATCCACGAAACGTGTGCGGGCATAAGCCACCACATCGCGGATCTGTTCGTGGGTGTAGAACCCGCCGTAGGTCTTTGGTTCATCCGGGGATGGCACGGACATATCACCAAAAGTGCCCGTCTTCTCCGGTCTCCAGGCACCGATTTCTGTCAGGCGCGGAAGGCTTTTGATTTCAATCCGCCATCCCTGGTCATCGGCAAGATGCCAGTGAAGCACGTTGAATTTATATTTCGCCATCTGGTCGATAAAAAGTTTCACTTCCGCCACCGTAAAGAAATGACGGGCCACATCGAGCATCAGTCCGCGCCACGCAAAACGGGGTGCATCGGTGATTTCAACCCGGCTGAGTTTCCAGGTTGTACTGGTCCTGCCGGTTGTTTCGATTGCCGGCGGAAGCAGTTGCAACAGGGTCTGCAGGCCATAAAACAAACCGGCAGGTTCTTTAGCCGACACAACTATACCGGTTGCCGACACGGAGAGTTTATAAGCACCTTTAACGTCGCTCCCCGACTTATCGATCACAAAACGGATCCCCGAACTGGCGGTACCGCCTGTCACCGTGGTTTTGTACGTGGCAGAATGGTTGAGGGCCAGGGAAAACAATTTCGCCACGGCAATCACTTCCTCACCCCCGCTGGCGCGGATGACGGCATTTGCTGGTATGGTAAAGTAGCCGGTGCCGGTGGTTTTCAGCGACACAACTGCGGGGAGAAGCTGGCCGGCTACGGGATTTCCAGTCTGGGAAAACACGTGCAGGGAACATAAAAGCAGGCAGGCAGTGAGGATTTTTTTCATAAATACAGTTGTGACCCGAAAGATAAAATTAAAAGCCCAGCCGGCCGTTTGCTTGTATCAGGGGAATCTATTATTTTTCCGCCCTGGATAACCGGGTATTCAAACCACCATCCCGCCCGGTTGTGCAAACCACCAATGACAATTCGATTTTGTGCCCTGGCACTGACTGCCCTTGTGAGCCAACTTGTATCTGCCCAGGATACCGGCATCCCCGCGCTGTTGCTCGACGACTCCCTGCTCAAACAGCAAATGCTCGACATTACGCTGAAAAAAAAGGACAAGGCCCTTGCCTCTGTGGGAAAACAATACGCAAAGGATTACAGGGATATTTATAACCGGCAGTTTGGTACCATTACCGAAACCTGGAAGTCCAGCCGCCCAGTCACCGAGCCCCGTGCACACCAGTTTCTCCAGTCGGTGATGGGGAAAATCACCACCGGGAATGAAGAACTCCGGAATACCGATGCCCGAGTGGTATTTACCCGCGACTGGTGGCCGAATGCGGTGAGCATGGGTGATGGTACGATCCTCGTTAACGCAGGACTGGTAACGGGTCTGGACAACGAGGCCGAACTCGCCTTTGTGATCTGCCATGAACTTGCACACTATTATCTCGAACATACTACAAAGAGTATTGCCAAACTGGTAGCCACGCAGAACAGCGAGGAGTTCAAGGCCGAGCTGAAACGCTTATCAAAAGAGCAGTACCGTGTGAATGCACAGTACAATGACCTGCTGAAGACGATATCATTTGACAGTCGCCGTCACAGCCGCGAGCATGAAACCGAAGCTGACCAGCTGGCGTTCCGGTTTATGAAAAATTCGGGATACGATTGCAATGCCATGCGTACCTGTCTCGAAAAACTCGATCATATCGACGACAGCCTGCTGGCTGCGAGGGTGCCGGTAAATTCAGTATTCAATTTCACCGGTTACCCCTTTAATAATAGATGGGTGCGTGAGGAGTCGTCGATTTTTTCCGGGATGAAACAGGAAACATCGCTAAAAACCCAGGCCGAGCGCGACTCCCTGAAAACCCACCCCGCCTGCGAACACCGGATCGCCATGCTGGCTGATTCCATAAGGGCTGTAAGCCCCGCCGGTAACGGATTCCAGGTGGATGAGACCTACTTCGCCAGGTTGAAATGCCAGTTTGCCCTCGAGATCATGGAGCAGTGTTATACCAACGAGAACCTGGGTCTCAATCTCTATTTTGCCATCACAAGGCTCAATGCAAATGCTGACGACCCGATGGCCGTTTACAATATCAGCCGGGCGCTGAATGACCTGTATACCCTCCAGCGCGACCATAAAATGGGTAAGTATATCGACAGTGAAGACCGCAGTAATCCAAAGGATTATAACCAGCTCCTGCGGATGTTCTCCCGGATAAAACTGGACGAGCTCGGTGAACTTGCCTGGTTTTTTGCCAGGCAACATGAGCCATTCATGAAACAATATCCCGGTTACAACGAGCTGGTGCAGGCCGCAAAGGCAAACCGTGGAAAATAACCCTCCGTAAACATTAACGCCAAATACTAAACAAACAACCACCGATGAAAAAAACATCCATGCTCCTGCTGATGCTCTTCGTAGCTTCTGCAGCTGCTTTTGCCCAGAACCTCGCACTGGAGAACGTGCAGCGCGCCACCCTGCGCAACAGTGATGCGATCCGTGAAGGATCCGAAGTAAAGGGTTATTATTTCTATTACGAAAGCGACAGGATCGACAAACGTACGAGGGAGTTTACACTCCGCATCACCGACAACAACCTCGCGACCCTGAAAGACATCAAATTCCAGGACACCAAGGACACGCGTGTGCTCGAGTCTTCCTTCAACGGCACCGACCTTATCTTCCTGATCTTCCACGAAAAGGAAAGGAACTTCGAATACCAGGTATATGGTGCTGACGGTAAAAAGAAATTCAACTACAATCGCGAACTGAGTAAAAAAGAAATCAAGTATCTCGAGCTGACCTATCTCGCCGATGAAGAGGATACTTACAAAGGTCTTTACCCGATCGATGGTATCGGATTTATATCCAACATGCCAAGCCGGGAGGATAAGGACTACACCTTCCAGGTTGATTTCTTTGGTACCGACAAAAAGAAACAATGGACCTACATCCCGACCGATGGCGGCAAAAAAAACATGGGCGACTATCTTGGTACCCACAATGGTGTGGTATATATGGGTGTGCTGGAATACAACAGTAACCTGGACCAGAAACCGGATTCCTATATCATCGGGCTTGATATGGCAACTGGTCGCCAGTTGTTTAAAAAGCCAACAGACAACGGCAAATACCGTTTCTATCCCAGCAGCATGAATGTGGTTGGAGGCAAGCCCTATATTTTTGGTGAATATTTCAACCTGAACGCAAACGTGATCAAGGATAAGTCAAGCGGATTCATGTTTCTCGGTATCGACGAAAAAGGAAAACTGACCAGCGAGAAATTCAACAGCTGGGATCTCGAACTCGGTAAATTCCTTGATGTAAGCGCTAAAGGACGTATCGCAGACTTCGGGTACATGTATGTTCACCAGATCATCCAGGTGGCAAACGGAGATGTATATGCAATCGGTGAAGGTTGGAAGAAAGCCGCGAGCGGATTGGGTATAGCCGCACAGGCGATTGGTGCAGGTGGTGTAGCCGCTATCAAAATCAAGGTAACGGATATGATCGTCATCCAGTTCGACAAGGATTTTAATGTGAAGGGCGCGAAAGTTTATGCCAAACGCGACAATTCAATCGAACTGCCACAGGGTGCAGGCCTGGCCGCAGGTCCGGCCCTTGCGAAATTCATCAAATACAACTATGGTGGATTTGACTATGTATACTCTCAGGTAAACAAGGACCGCACCTCTTTTGCGGTTTGTTATGCCGATTGGGTAAAGGAAAAAGATTACAAGGGTGCAACATTCAATGCGATCAGTTACAATGATGGTAAATTCTCGCAGGATATGATCCCTACCAAATCCAAAGCCACCTCATCGCAGGTGTTGCCTGCCGAACAGGGGAAGGTACTGATCCTGGAATATTTCAAAAAAGAAAAACGCCTCAGCGCACATTTCGAAAAGCTGAACTAGGTTTTTTTCCACGATAGAAAAATTCCCCCGTACCGAACCGGCACAGGGGAATTTTTTTTATACCAGGTCAGTTCATGTTCCGGAACTCAACCGGTGTTTTTCCCGTTTTCTGTTTGAATAGTTTGGTGAAATACTGCGGGTATTCAAACCCAAGTGAGTAGGCAATCTCGCTCACACTACGGCTGGTAGTGGCAAGTGTGTTCTTTGCTACTTCGATGAGATGGAAATGGATATGATCCTGTGCATTTTTACCCGTTTCCTTTTTCAGCAAATCACCGAGGTAACCAGGGGAAAGATTCACCTTTTCTGCGAGGTATTTTACCGAAGGCAGTCCTTTTTCATCCATGCCGGGTTGTTTGAACCAGGCATGCAGTAATTTCTCCACCTGGATAACGGTTTCATGGTTGGAGTGCTGCCGGGTGATAAACTGTCGTCCGTAAAACCGCGAGCAGTAGTTCAGCAGCAGTTCAATCGATGACACAATGATGGACTGGCTATGTACATCGATATTCTCTTTGAGCTCGGCATTGATTTTCCGGACACAATCATTGAGCAACTGTTTCTCTTTATCCGATAGATGCAGCGATTCAGAAACCTCGTAAGAGAAAAAGCTATAGTCCTCCATCTTACCATTCAGCGAGGTGCCGCGGATCAGGTCCTGATGGAAAAAGAGTCCCCAGCCTTCCATTGTTGGCTGCTGTTCTTCCATGGCATCCATTTCAATGGACTGGCCCGGTGCGAGGCAGATCAGGCGTCCATCGTGGAAGTCGACCGGTTTCCTGCCATACCGGATATTATCCCCGCTGTATTCCTTGAAAAGGATCGCATAAAAGTCGGCACCGATCCGTGTGTTGTCCTCCACCTTTGGATGTGTCCGCGTAAAGTCAAGGATCGCCACCAGCGGGTGTGTGGGTTTGACATCTGCCCCGAATACACGGAACAGGTCGGTGATGGTGCGCATGTGAATGTGGTCACTCATATCGTTGCGGATTTACAGGCCAAACTGCATCCTCAGTGTTGCGTCCAGCGATTCGTCATCCAGTTGTTTCCGTGCGCCGATCATCTGGCGGGCATCTTCCCCTGCAATATAACGCAACTGGTTTTTCCCGTCGGTGGCGGCTTCAAAGATTACCTCCGCAATTTTTACAGGTGCCGATGCGTGCACAAAAAATTCGTCCATTGCCCCGATCACCTTGCCGAGCAGGGGCTGGTATTCCAGGAGGGTTTCGTCATTGCTGATGTCCATCGAGCGTCCTTTGAAATCGGTAGCCACTGCACCTGGTTCAACGATTTTTACTTTCACCCCGAATTCCCTCAGCTCAAAATCCAGCGATTCCGAGATTCCCTCCACGGCGAATTTTGTGCCATGGTAAAGCGATCCAAAGGGGAACGCCAGCTTGCCGCCGACGCTGGAAATATTGATAATGATGCCATCCCGGTTGCTTCGGAAATGGGGCAGCAATGCGCGGGTGACATCCAGCAGTCCGATCACATTGGTATCAAACTGACGGATGATACTTTCACGGGAGAATGACTCGAGTGGACCGTATGCTCCGTAGCCTGCATTGTTGAGCACGACATCAATTTTGCCAAAGGTCCGGATGCCGAGTGCCACGGCCGTTTCCACGGATGTATTATCCAGTACATCCAGCCGGGTGACCACTACATTTTCCAGCTGGGCGAGTTCTGTGTCATTTGCAGGCTGCCGCATGGTGGCCAGCACGTTCCAGCCGCGTGACTGGAAATATTTTACCGTGTCCCTACCGATTCCGCTGCTTGCGCCTGTTACAAGGATTGTCTTTTTCATGTTGTTTGTTTTAATAATGTAAAGGTGCAACCGCCGGCGGGGTGGGTGTTAACACGAATTGCGGGAGCTTGTATACTTTTTCCGGTTCTTTCCGGACAGGGCATAAAAAAACGGCTAGTGTTGTACTGGCCGTTTTTTACAGGATGGGTTGGGTTTATCCCGGCATCCTTGAAATATATTTTTCGATCTGTTTGATCTGGTCAACGATCTGCGGGGTGGTTGGCTTCAGCGCCTTTGCCCTGCGGAAAAAATCCTTTGACGCACGGAACTCGCGTTTATTCATCATGATGCTGCACATCTGCAGGTAAGCAGCCGCTTCATTTTCCTTATCAGGCAGGCCCTTGCGCAATGCCTGGCGGATATAGCTTTCAGCCTGGCGGATATCATTTTTCTGCATCGACAGCATTCCCATCTGCAGGAGGCTTGCACCTTCTGCTTCTTTCATGGGCATACCGAGCTCAAGTCCTTTTTTCATCATCTTCTCGGCCCCGTCAAAATCCTGTTTCATCATCGCGATATTGCCCTTCAGGGTGAAGTACACAGAGCGGATGGGTTTATAGAGGAGGTTGGGGAACTGGATCGAGTTCAGCACTTTTTCTGCGCCATCCATATCGCCATTTTCCATAAATGACTGGATAAGGCGGAGCGGACCGAAGAAGAAGTGGCCGAGTATGAGGATTACGCCAATAAGGTAAAGCGGGAATGCCGGCCAGAAACCAGCCGCGTAGTTAATATAAATTGCCAGTGCGACCAGCGCGATACCGATCCAGAGGCGGAACCTGATAAGTAGGTTGTAAAACTTCATTCTGATAGATTTAGGTCTGTGTGACGGAGCGCAAATGTAGTCCTTTTCCACCTCCGGGGGAAGGAAGGGGGTCAAAATTGCGGCATTCCGGACAGCGTTTTACTGGCGGGCATCATTGATTTCCAGCCAGTAACCATCGGGGTCGGTAAAATAGATCTGTTTTACACCATCCACCCTGACGGTTACGCCCATTTTTTTGCCCGGCCAGTCCTCGTAGCTGACACCGTTTTTTTCAAGGTTTTTGATGAATTCATCCACCGATGGCACGGTGAAACAGAGGTGTGCATTTTTATCGTGGACCATCACATTTGCTGCCCCGCTGATCAGGTGCAGGTGTGATTTCGGGCCCACGCCAAACCAGGTATGACGCCCATCATGGAAAGGCTCAGGGATGGTATCGAGCCCTACAATCTCCTGGTAAAATTTCGTAGCCCTGGCAAGATCGGTCACATAAACCGCGATATGATTAAGGCTGATAGCCGGTTTTGCGGCCGTTGTATTTTTTGATTTCTTTTTTTCCTTCAGGTAATCCTTCAGGTTGCCCTGGGCGGATAAGCTGGAGCAGGCCAGCACGGCGGCAAAAAACAATGGCAGGCGATAGTTCATCTGGGTAATTTGATCGCAATTTACCCATTATTGTTTTCCGTAGGCCATGCCATTAATCCAGAGAATCCGCGCGCCTTTGACGCAGCGAAACGATACCGGATAGGTTTGTGGTCTTCCCTCCATATTGGACAGGTGGATATTCCAATTGTCGCTCATACCCAGTTTACCCGACGACTTTACATTCTGGTGTTTCATGCTGCCCGTGCTTCCACTTGCCACATGGATCTGCCAGTTGTAGGTGTTACCGGGGAGGAACTCATAATCCTGTGCGGATGAATAACTTTCTGCCCCGGCGGCAAACCCGGTGTAGATATTTACGTACTGGGTGATCCCGGTAAAACTCGTTGTCCATTTTCCCTGCAGGTCAGCCAGGGAAACGCCAAACTTGTTGTAGTTGCCCATTTTGAACATCGGATCCCAGACGTTGGAATAGGCGTCGTATTTGTCCACGCCAAACTCGCGGGTGAAACTTGCACGATCGGGACAGATGAATTCAAGCCAGTAGCCTGTTTTATCCCCTTTGTTAAACAGGGCCACGAACACTTCCCTGCCCGTCTGGTCGGTCAAGGTACCCGCCATAAAATGATGCGGCTCATAGGAAGCAAATGATTTCAGCCGCTCGAAATTGCGCAGGGAGGTATATCGCGGACCAACGAGGTAATCCCATACCCTGTTTTCC
Organism: Chitinophagaceae bacterium; assembly: GCA_004173355.1. Classification (GTDB taxonomy): domain Bacteria; phylum Bacteroidota; class Bacteroidia; order Chitinophagales; family Chitinophagaceae; genus JBEVJC01. The sequence continues at coordinate 33,252 of SEAD01000022.1, forward strand.
TTTGCCGCCGCATCTGAATTGTATTCATCCGTCACCGGGTTGGGGTAATGGATCAGCACCCTGATATCGTTCTTCCTTACTTCCACCCAGTCGGCCTGGATAGTGCTCACCCATCCATCATCAAAATTGGTGCTGCTGAAAGAAAACCCATCGTTGATCGCTGCGGGCGGCGGTATGTTCACCGGCGGGGTATTGAGTTGTTCCTCTTGTTTGGTGACAGTACCTGCAGGTATATCAAGTACCATATTATCGAGCACCCCGTACGCCTCCGGGAGATACCGGTCATTGTTGGTAGTGATCAGCACACTCATACATTTACCATGACCACTGAAGACAGTCAGCATGGCAATAGCGTCCGCATTTTCGAAACGGAAAGGTGATGCAGCCGTTTTTATAATCCAGCCGTTTGATTCCATGGTAGTGTCGCCCTGCGGATCAGATACCGGAAGTTGTTTGGCTACGATGCCCTGCCATTCCGTATTGAAGTCGGTGCCGGCATCACCCTGTGAAGGAATGCTTTTGTAAAAAGACAGCAGGCAGAAGCTTTTGTCTTTGGTATCGGTGGTCGAATACTGCAGCACGTTGTTGGTCACACTCTTTTTCCACCTGGCAGGCGGGGTGAAAGAAGCGAGGTCAAATTTTTCTGGCTGCGCCTGCAGGGTTGTGGAAATAACCAGCAGGATAATGAAAAGACCGGATCGGACAGACATAACGATTGGTTTAATTGCTTCGTCGGGAAGCGGGATAAAACTATCATCCGGATCGCTAAGCGCACTACCGTAAAAACAGGATTTACGGAGATCCCCGGAAAATCATGGAAAAAGGTGACCACCGGGAAGCCGCGCCAGCGTTTATTTGTAGGGTGAAATCCCTTTTAGTAAATTCCGGAATGCGTAAAGTTCTGCTGGTTATCCTGCTGATCCTTTCTGCCCTGGTGGTGCCGGCGCAGGACCTGATGAATCTTGACAGCCTGCTGCGCCTGCTACCCGATGCCAGGGAGGACAGCAACCGGGTATTGCTGTATATCCGGATCGGCCAGCAATATGAGGGAAACAACCCGCAGCTGGCTGCAGATTATTACCGTTCAGCGGGAATACTCAGCAGGAAAATCGGATATACCGAAGGCGAACTGAAATACATCGCGAATTACACCTATATACTCAACACACGCGGATTATTTGATTCATCGCTGCTGCTGAACCTGCAGGCAGTGGACATCGCCCGGAGATCAGGCGACAAAGTGGGGCTTGCGAAAGCATTGGTCAATACCGGCACTTCGTACCGGGAGCTGTCGCAGTACGGTAACGCAGTTGCTTATTACGAGCAGGGAAGGAGCCTGCTGGAGGAACTGGGGAATGAAGTATACCTTGCACAGGCCTATGACTACCTGCAGCTCCTGTACATGAAAATGCACCAGTTTAACAAGGGAGCGGAGCTGGGTGAAAAAGCGCTGGTCCTCTTCCGCAGGCCCGGATCCAATCCGCTGATGCTGATCCCTGCACTGAACAATATCGGGATGAACTACACCGGGCTCAAACAGTATTCCAAAGCGCTTGAACGGTTTCGGGAATCACTGGCGCTGAGTGAACAGGTGGGGGACCATTACATGGAGCTGACTGTTTTGCTCAATCTCAGTGACCTGGAGATCCAGCAGGGACGTTACCCGCCCGCAAGACCCTACCTGGAAAAAGCGCTGGTGCTGTCGAGGGAGATGGAGGCATACGAGAGTGAACTGATCTGCGTGAAGGGGCTTTCATTTATTGCCTTATCCGGTGGTGATATTGAATTATCCGAACGGCTTTTGAATGAAGCGCTTGATCTTTCCTTTAAATACAATATCCGTTCGCAGCGTACTGCCCTCTATACCCATTACTCAAATATCGCGTATGCAAAACATGATATGAGGAATGGTGAGCTGTATGCAACGATGAGCAGCCAGATGAATGACAGCCTGATGAATGAAGGTATTGCGCGGACTACCGTGGAGCTGGAACAGAAGTATGCCGCAGAGCGGAAGCAGAACCAGATCATCCGGCTGGAAAGTGAAAAGAAAGAACAGCAGTTTACGATCGCGCGGAAGAACACCCTCAATGCTGTGCTGATTGCGGGTGCGGTGGTGCTGGTGGTGCTGATGGCGTTGCTGTACCGCAACTACCGGCAGAAGCAGAAAATACAGGTGCAGCGGATCATTGAACTGGAAGCAGAGAAACAGCTCGCTGCCACGGAAGCGGTGCTGAAAGGGGAGGAACTCGAGCGAACCCGCCTGGCACGTGACCTGCACGATGGTCTTGGCGGGATGTTATCCGGAATCAAATACTCACTGAACAATATGAAAGGCAACCTCATCATGACGCCCGAAAATGCACAGGCATTTGAAAGGAGCGTCGATATGCTCGACAGTTCGATCAAGGAAATGCGGCGGGTCGCGCACAACATGATGCCCGAAGCACTGGTAAAATTTGGTCTCGATGAGGCGCTGAAGGATTTCTGTAATGATATCAACCAGAGCGGGGCGCTGAAGGTGAATTACCAGTCAATTGGTCTCGCCGGGCGGGAGATTGAACAGACCATGTCAATCACTATCTACCGTATTGTACAGGAGCTGATCAATAATACGATGAAACATGCTGCTGCCACAAATGCCATTGTGCAGGTCACGATGTCCGGCGGCCAGCTCTCTGTTACCGTGGAGGACGACGGGAAAGGCTTCGACACTACCATACTGAGCGGTGTCAAAGGGATCGGGTGGAGTAATATCCAGAACCGGGTGGAATTCCTGAAAGGCAGGATGGACGTGAATTCTGCTGAAGGGAAAGGTACCTCCGTTCTGATTGAAATAGGTTTGCAACCTTAGGGGATACCGGGTTTTTCCCTGTCAAGCCGGGCGAGGAATTTTTCCGCGGTGGCGAAATGTGTATCCCTGGTCTGATTATCCATTTTATCAAGAGTCTTCAGCAACATGCCCAGCCGCGGATTACTTTCAAAAAAAGAGCGGTGCACCGACATAAACCGCCAGAATAGTCCGTCCCAGATACCCTGCCATTCCCCCTTCTTCCAGCTTCCCATTTTCATCAGGTAATTGCTTCCGCTGATATAGGGTTTAGTGGTCATCAGGCCGCCATCGGCAAATTGTGTCATGCCGTAAGTATTCGGGACCATCACCCAGTCATAGGCATCGATATACATTTCCATAAACCACTGGTATACCTCATCCGGGTTGAATTCACAAAGCAGCATGAAATTGCCCATGACCATCAGTCGTTCGATATGATGGCTGTAAGCGCTCTGCAATACTTTCGTGATAACGGTATCAACTGGTTCGATGCCGGTATTGCCTTCCCAGAATGACAGGGGAATACGACGGGTAAATCCCCAGTAATTTTTGGAGCGTTGCCGGCGTCCCTCCCGCATGTACACAATCCGGATGAATTCTCGCCATCCGATAAGCTGCCGCGTGAAACCCTCTACCGAGTTAATGGCAGTTTTTGCTTCGGCCACATGGGTGAACAGCGCATCCAGCACCTGCTGCGGGGTGAGCAGGCCGACGTTGATTAACGGTGACAGTCCGGAATGGAAAAGGACCGCTTCATTGGGTCGCATTGCATCCTCATAGGCACCGAAGTTTGCAAGGCGTTCTTCGAGAAACTGGTGCAGCCATTTCACAGCCTCTTCATGGGTGACCGGGAAAAAACCGCTGCCTTTAAAAAACGGGGGTTCGGTATTGCCATAGTTATCGGGAAATTTCTTTTCGATATAATCAATCGCTTCCGGCACATACCTGCGGTTGCGTGGGAGACTGGTTTCGGGGATGGGCAGGTCTTTGGGTAGACGCAGGCGGTTGTCCCCGTCAAAGGACCATTTACCCCCTGTGGGCTGGGCTTTGCCGTCGACCAGGATTCCCCGTTTTTTCCGCTCCGCGATATAAAAACTGGTCTGGAAATAAGTGCCGGCCTTTTCAAAAAACGGGTTGACTTCCTCCATGGTACTCAGGAATGCGGGGGTGGGATGGACAATCGTATCCAGGCCGGCATCGGCCGCCGCCTTGCTGATCCGTTGCTGCAGCCAGTCGTCATGGACATCGGCATAACTCACCGATCCGGTTTTCCTCTTGAATGAACGGACGAGGTTTGTTATTTCAGATAGTTCATCACCCGTTTCAATGTAATTGACCTTGGCCACTTTTTTTCCCAGCCACTCTGCATACGCTTTCATGGAGGCACGGTGAAAGACCAGTTTCTTTTTATGGAAACGGTAAAGGGTGAAAAAAAGCTCTTCCTCCACCAGGTACACGATACTATCCTTTTGTATTGCAGGATGCGGCATGAATAACTGATGGGGAAATACCAGTACGATTGTACCAGATGCACTGTGGGATGACATTCCAGGGAGTTTAGGTAGCTGGAGTACAATAAACAAGCCATAGCACGGGGCCGGTGATTCCCGGAACGACTGGCTGGCATTTTATTAACGGATATCGAGGTCAAAGCGGTGGAGCAGGCCATGCAGTCCGTCATGCGAGACCTTCATTTTTTTTACCTGGTTGTTTGTGGGATCTATCTGGTAGTTGAAAGCCCCACGGAGATCTGCTTTCGTCAGGTTCGTCCGGTCGAATACCGCCAGGTGGCAATCGCAATTGGCGAGCACCGCCTGAGTCAGGTCTGCCCCTGAGAAATCAGTTTCATGTAACGTACAATCGGTGAAGGCCGTTTTTTTGAGCGACATCTTGAAAAACCCTGCCAGGTTGAGGATGCATTTGCTGAATGATACACTCAGGAGGAATGGGTCGCAGTTTTCAAACCGGATCCCGAGCAATTTGCAATTGCTGAATTTTACATCCCTCAATGCCGTGCCCCCTGTTTTACACATCATCAGGTTGCAGTCGGTAAACCGGCAATTGATAAATACGGAACCCGCTATGGAAGAGTTGGAAAAATCGCAGTGCCTGAATTCACAATCTTCGTATTCACCAACCGCCAGCGGTTTTGCAGTGTATACTTCCTTTTCAAATTTCTTTTCTGCAAAATAAGTAAGGTCCATTTATGCAGCCGGGATTCTAAGTGTGAATTCTGTAAATGAATCGTTTGATTCCACGGTCAGGGTGCCTCCATGTGCATTGGCAATCAGGGATGAAATGTAAAGGCCAAGACCCAGGCCATTTTTGTTTCCTTCAAGGTCGCCCCTGGAGAATGGCTGGAACAGGCGTGGTAAGGCTTCCTTGCGGATGGGCGCGCCGTAGTTGCGCACGGCCAACAGGAAATCACCTTCGTTGCTGGCGGTTACCAGCACCGGTTTTTCCTTATCACCGTAAGCAAGTGCATTGCCTACCAGGTTGGATAACAATTGCGCAATCCTGCGCGAATCAATATCCGATTGATGCAGGCCTGACACATCGAGATGGATCTCGCGGCCGGGCCATACCGACCTGAGTTCGTTGATCACCGATTGCAGTCCTGCTGCAGGGTTTTCCTCGATCCGCCGGTTTAGCGTGATTCCATTCCCCATCCTTCCCATGGCGAAGTCCAGCATATTTTCGATCAGTCCATTCATACGGAAGGACGAATTCTGGATCATACTGGCGATACGAAGGGAGGTCTTGTCGAGCGGCATTTCCATCAGCAGCTGCGCCCCGTTTAATGTAGCATTGATAGGGGTCCGGAGATCATGGCCAAGGATGGCGATAAATTCCTCGCGTAACTGGGCAATGCGTTTTTCTTCCACCAGTTGCTCCGCCACTTTTTCATGGGAGATCAGGGCGTCGAGGTGGGTGGCAATGAGTTCAGCAAAAACCTGGAACATCCCTATGTTGCCGGGTGTGCTGAGAATCTTTGGTTTTGGATCAATTGCGCACAAAGTGCCGAAAAAAGAACCATCGCCCAATACAATCGGTATGGAAATATAACTCTGGAACCCATACATGGCGGGAGTATGATGGGATGCGAATGTTGGGTCCGTGTTTACCTCATTTATGATTACCGGATCCCCGGTCTGCCTGATCTCGTGGCAGATGGTAGTTTCAAGTTTCAGCTCGCCTCCGGGAGCCAGTCCGAAATTGATTTCATCCCTCACCGCGCAGGCTACCCATTGCTCATCTGTAACGCGGGCAACGGCGGCAAATCCCATCCCGGTAGTGTCGCAGACTACTTTAAGGATTTTACTTATTACCGGAATCCGGCCGATAAGGAGAATATCCCTATCGATCTCAAATTTGTTCAGAGTGGACATACAGCTTAACCTACGTCGCGCTTTTGAGGCTGAAAGAGTGGGGATCGATCACCAGGGAGACGTGCGGACGAAGGTAATAAAAATGATATCCGGCGGCTAAAAATTATGCTGCCGGATATCATTTTTTGAGGCTCCAAAGCTGACTATCAGGGCTTCAGGCTGCCTTCAATGGAGTCGTCCATGGTTTTACCCAGGGCTGCCCCTACGAGTTGTTTCGCAAAAGCCACCAGGTTACCGTGTTTGGTATCCCAGTAATAACCGTCATAGGGCACTACGCTGATTACCGTAATACGGGGGTCGTCCACCCCCTCGGTAAACCAGGTTTTCAGGATTGGCTCCCAGAGTTCCTTGATTTTTGCCTTATCGGTGGAAACTGTTGCATTGCCTTCGATGCTGAGGAAGTCAGAGTGCGGTGAACCCTGGAAGAGCAGGCGCACTTTTTTATCCAGGGCGATCTCTTCATTTTTGTGGCTATCACTGGCGCTGAGGAACCAGTACGTACCATTATCATCGATTTTCTGGACCGACATGGGTCTCGTGGCGAATTGTGCATCTTTTACTGCCGTGCAGAAAAAACAGGTTTTTGCTTTTTCCGTCAGTTCCTTGATTTTTTCTGCGGCTTCGCCGGCCTGCAGGTCTTTGTGATTCTCTTCCTGCTGGTTTTTATTAATGCTGTCCATAATTTTTTATAGTAGTGACAGCAAAACCGGGCCAAGCGTAAAGGACCGCGCAAATGTTTAGTGAAACCCGCGTCATGCATACATCGGAGTTAAACAAGATGTCGGTAGCAAGCGATACATCAACGCGGGGTAACACCTCCGGTGAAATATTTTACACGCTTTTCCCCGGTCAGCCCTATGTTCATAGCCCGACATATCGGGCAGTTCGAACGCGATGATGCGATACAGGCTGATGAATTGCTGAAATGCCGGTGAAGCTGGTATCTGTAACAACTTCATCATCGTACGGCCGGTTTTTTTGGTGATTCAAGTGAAAGCAATAAAGCCAGTGTTGCCCAGTTGGTCCCCGCTGCTGAAATAAACTGGCTGTCGCCATGCGGGAACCCGCTGTCAGCAAACGGTACAGAAGGGAATGATCTTGTTTTTACATACCATGATCCGTCACTGAACTGCGTTTGCAGGAGGTAACTGATCCCGCGCTGGTAGGCGATGTCTGTTGTGGGGATCGTCCCTGAAACTGCAAGTGCGTAAAGCGCCTGCCCTGTTGCGTAAGCGTCGGTCGGGAGTTGCGGCAATTGTGACCAGCCTCCGTTGGAACGCTGGTCGAGCAGCAGCGCGCGGCCTTGTGTCGTAATAAAGTTTGTATCGGCGCCGGCCCAGTGGAGGCCAAGTAACTGGAATGATTTTTCTTCGCTGGCAAGAGGGGTGGTTGTCTCCATCCAGTGGATTGCCCGGTCGAGACGTACGGACAGCTCGGTGTTATAGGATTCCGGAAGGTAGGCACGCAGGGCTTTGACTGCCATGGCCGTGGCCGAAAATGAATAGTATTCACTTGGGGGGCGGCCATTCGGGCTGACCCAGTTTCCTGATTCGAGTTGGCGCGACATCAGGTTCCGCGCCAGTTGCACAATCCGTTTTTCGGCTTTGGTATTGGCAGAGGAAAATGCCCAGAGGTCATAACCACCGCCGATGGCAAGTGCGGCCGGGTCTTCGTTCTGTCCCAGCATAGCTGTCCGGCGTTTCCATGTTTTCCGGATGCTGCCGATCGCTTCATCGAAGGTGGAATCCGCAACTGCAAAGCCTTTCTCCCTTGCGAGGGAAAATGCCACGAGGCCCAGTCCCTGGCCATGACAGGAATGGCAGGGATCGGCGTTGAAAAGGAATGTATGGCTGCTCGCTTCCAGCAGCGGCAGGCTTTTGCTGATTGCAGACCTCACCATCGCCGGATCATTCAGGCGCTCCGACAGCAAGCCGAAGCCGCTGGCGAAAACAACCATGATAAATATGAACAACCATTTTTTCATTCTTGTTATCGTGGCGTATATTTTTTTAACAGCGATACCGTTTTGGTTTCACCTTTTTTCCTCGCCCAGTCCAGCACCGACTCGCCATTGGATGCAACAAATTTTGGATCTGCACCGCGATCGATGAAAGCCTGTACAATATCCGGGTTGTCATGTTCATTGTAAACCGCCCACATTAACGGTGTAAACCCATCAATATCCGGACGGTTGATGTCAACGGTCCGGTCAAGCAACAGCTTTACGAGTTCCAGGTTGTCTGAAGTTGTTACATAGGAAATGGGAGTTACTTTATAAAGGTCGGGCGCGTTGGCATCGATGCCTTTATCCAGCAGCCACTTCACCATGGGTAGATTCCCTGATTTCACTGCAGGGAAAAGGGCATTCAGCGAGTCACGCATCTTTTCGTGCAGGTTGCAGCCCGCGTTAACAAGCAGGTTAGCGCTGGTAGTATCACCATAGCCCGCAAGGCGGATCAGTGCGGTAGCGCCTTTTGCATTGACAGCGCCTGCATCCGCGCCGACCCCTAGCAGCAACCGGATGATGGCTGACTGGTTGCTCCCCACGCATGCAATGAGCAGAGCGCTGTTACCTTCTGAGGAGATGCTGTTGACCGCCGCACCCCTGCTGAGCAGCAGTGCTGCTTTTAGGGTGTCAGGCATGCTCCACATCAGTGCGGTCTCCTTCATCCCGTTGAGCTGGTTCACGTCCGCACCTGCATCAACCAGGATGGTCATCATCGCCGGATGGGAATAGAGTGCTGCATATTTCAATACCCCGTCCCCGTCGCTGTCGGTCACATTCAGATCAGGATGGCCTGCAAGTATTTTTTTTACAAGCATGGTATCACCGGACCTGATTGATTCCAGCAGGGACATAGCTGACTGCTGCGCGTCCATCCGGATGGATCCGGAAACGCAGGCGGCAAGAAGTATCACCAGTTTAAAATACATGCAGGGGTTTTTTGTAAAACTAGATGATCCGGTTATCCGTGCCTATACCCTCTTAGGGTTATACTTACAGCTCCAGCGGCAGGATGAAATAAAATTCCGATCCCTTGCCGGGATCGCTTGTAACACCAATAGTGCCCTCGTGGCGGTGGATGATTTCGGCACTCAGGTAAAGTCCGATCCCGAAACCGCTGATCCGGCGCCGCTGGCTGTCCACGCGGTAATACCGCTCAAATATCCGCGGCTGGTCTTCTGCCGACACACCGATACCTTCATCCGCCACGGTGATTTTTACCTTGCCGCCCATCTGTATGCAGCTGAGTTCTATATTGGTGTTTGGGTCAGAATATTTTATGGCATTGCTGAGCAGGTTGGAAATCACGCTTCCGATTTTTTCGCGGTCGGCATGAACAATTGTACTGCTGCAGGCATGCAGTTGTATGGACTGGTTTTTTGCGGTAAAATTCAGTTCATCGATGATTTCAGCAACCAGTATTTCAATATCAAAACGAGTTTTTTCGAGATGTACCTTACCGGATTCCAGTCGGGATACATTCAGGAACCCATTGATGAGTTTTGCCATTTTTTTGACCTGGGCACTTGCTTTCTGCAATGCCACCTGCATGAACTGTTCATTTGGCTTTTCCTGTTTTGCCTGTGCCATCTGCAGCACTGCGGAGATAGACGTAAGCGGTGTTTTGAGTTCATGGCTGACCATCCCGATGAAATCATTTTTCCGCAGTTCATCGAGTTTCTTTTCATTGATATCGAGTATCGTGCCCGAAATTTCGGACGGGTTTCCCGTTTTATCATGGCTGATCATCCCAGTAGCCCGGATCCATTTCCTGTCACTTCCATCAGCCGGTTGTATTTCCATATCCATTTCAAAGGGTCGCATAGTCTCGATAGCGGCGCGCCCTGCTTCCTGCAGCTTCTGGTGGTATTCAGGTAAAACGATTGCGAGTACTTCGGCAAAGGGTTTGTCTACCCCTGCGGGAAAGCCATAGATCTCCGCCCCCCTGTCGGATAGGCTAATGGTGTGCGTCTTCAGGTTTGCCTTCCAGGTGCCCAGTTCGGCCGTAGCTACTGCCATGCGCAACTGCTCATAGGTCTTGCTGAGTGTTTTCCGGGAACGCACCTGGTCTGTTACGTCAGAGGTAATAACGATGATGCCTACGATGGCCGAATGTTTGTCCCGGTATGGTTCGAATACAATATTCTGGTAAAAAACTTCCTTTTCTTCTTTCCGGAAAAATTCAAGCCGTTGTTCATTTGCATGGAAGGTGGTGCCCGCAGTGTACACTTCCTTCAGTACATCCTCGAACCCGATGCCGCGTATTTCCGGTACAACATCAAATACCGGCTGTTCCATCAGTTCCGCTTCAGATTTGCCAAGCAGGTCAAGCATCATGCTGTTGGCTACATCCACCCGGTAATCGGGACCAAGCAGCATACACATGGCTACCGGTGCCTGCCGGATAATATTGCGGACATTCTTTTCCGTTTCATCCAGTCGCTCCACTGCGGATATGAGTTCTTCATTTGCGGTTTTGAGTTCCTCGCTGCTGGACCGGAGCTGTTGTTCGTATTGCAGTTTTTGTGTGGTCTCGATGGTGATGACCAGGATGCCCCGCACCCTGCCGGTGAGGTCACGTATGGGACTGTACGAGAAATCAAACCAGCAGTTTTCGGTATGCCCATGCCTTTCGCTCGGGATCAGCATATCTTCAAAGTGCATGGCTTCGCCATTCATTACCCGATTGAACATAGGTCCGAGCAGGTGCCATGATTCAGGATACACATCCTGTACATTGGTGCACATGGCAGAGGGGTGTTTACTCCATCCCATCAATGGGATAAATGCATCGTTGTAAAAATGGAAAAGTCCCTGGCTCCAGGCGATGCCCATTGCAAACGGGCAGGCGAGCAGGTTAGCCACACTTACCTTGAGCTCGCCCGGCCAGCCTTCGGGATCGCCGAGCGGGTGACCTGAAAAGTCCATCGACCGTAGCAGTTCGCCTGCCAGGCCGCCGTCCTGCAGGAAGGGCTGGTTATTTAGCGTGTTGAGGGACAAGATTTGCAGCAGTTTTTTGATGTGGTCCACCCCTAATTTAGCGGAGTTTTTAATCACCACAGCAATTACACCTATCTATTTTATGGGCGGCTGGTTTTAAACGGGAAAATCGGGGAATCTTACGGCTGTAGCGGTTTACAGCCGATGGTTTTTACCTGTGGAAAACCATGACTACCGTTTTTAAACACCTGTTTAACCCGGGGTGCTGACGTCGACGGGCCATTACGAGGTTGGAAAAAATAACCCGTTTCCCTGCCATGAAAAGGCGGAAACGGGTTACTGAAAAAAAATTGCAATTGCGGTTAAAATCCCTGGTCATCAGCGGAAGGGCCGTACACGGAAGGCACCCTGATCTGGTTCATGCGCATATAAACTGTCAGCTGTCCGCGATGGTGGACCCAGTGGTTGATCGTTTCCCCGATTCCCTGCAACTTGCCAACGCTCCACACTTTCTGTCCGTTTTGCTTCAACACGAAGTCAGTTTTTATCTGCTCTTCAGTTATATTTTCAAGTGCTGTTATGGCGTCTTTGAAACCCTTGTCGTACTGCTGCAACAGGCTTTCGGTATCCTTGAATTCAAAGTGGGGATATGTTGCAAGATCTATTTCCGAATCGGTAATCATTGCAGAAATCCAGCCCGGCATTTCTGCCACCAGCAGAGTGAGATAGCCCATCTGCATGGAGGTTTCATGCGGCTTGAAATCAAACAGGTCCCTGCGGATGCCTTCAAGGCATTTACGGGTTGAGGCGTCCTCAGCCTTAAGCTCGGCGATATAAAGCTGGCGTATTGTTTTGTTGTCCATATGATAAGTTTTGGGGTATTGAAGACAAATATTCCGCCAGAATACCGGTGGCAGGAGGTTGACAAGAGCCTGATCAAACACAGTTATGTCCTCAACGCATCAGCGGGCTGAAGTTTGCAGCCATTTCCTCCAATCCCCGGCTACGCGATCCCAGTTGAATACATTGTAGTCGCTGCTGCCATCCGGTTTTACCGGAAAAAAATTGTGATCAAGGCCGAAGTAATCCCTGAATGTGAAATTGGTTTTCCTCAGGCGAATGGCTTCCAGCCGCAGGTAGTCCATCCCCTGCACCGAGCCATAGTCACGGGAACCATAAGTAATAAGAACCGGAATACTCATTTTTTTCAGGTATTCAATTGGTGCGGGATGAGAGAAGCTGAACAATGACTTATTGGTATCGCCTCCATTGTTGCCTGTGCTTGCAGGCGACTCAATGACCTGTTGCCAGTATTCGAATATATTTTCCGTAATCCTGTTTGAATCCGTTTCATTCATTCGTGCACGGGCAAGAATAGTGCTTATACGGCCAAGTGGGTTTCCTCCGGAAAAAATAAGGGCTGTGACGGGCCGGTAGCTGGCGGCGATCCTTGCTGCAATTACACTACCTTCCGAATGGCCTGCGATTACCAATTCTTTTTTAGATACCCAAGGTTGTTTGCGCAGGTGGTCGAGTACATTAATATTCCTCGCTTCGTAAAACCCAGGGAAGTTCTGTGTTGTGTATTTTTCCGGTGCAAGCCCGGCCGGGTCTGCATAACCAAGGTCCGGATTCAGTCTGACCTGTTCCGCAACAACCGGAATCCCTGGCTTGCCAATAATTACCAGGTGGTAGTCGGTAGCCAGGCTATCAGTATTGAATACAAATACCGGATAATTACCCTTCTGCCCGTTGTCGTTATAAGTTACAACCAGTGGTATGGGCAAACTGCCCTGGCAAAAAAGGAAAAGTGGTTTTGTCTTTCGCTCATCCCCTTTCTTAGATTTCACAAGTACATCGACAGTATCATTCCTGAACACAACCTGCACATGGCGAAAGCCGAGACTGTCAATCAGGTTCAGTTGCGCAAAAGAAACAGCGCTGTAAAAAAAGCAAAAAATGGAGATAGCAATTTTCATTTGATATCAGGCTGGATGTTTCGTATTGAAGATAATGAATGCGGAACTGTGAACCTGAATCATCCTGGATCGCGCTAAATATGTCACTGACCTTGTGCCAAACATCCGTTTTTTATAAATCCCTTTCCGGAATTGTAGCGTATTCCCGTCACAAGTCCTTAAGTTTAATGAATGAAATGTTTTTACGGAATACTTGCTGGCCTCATCACCTGTGCCAGCACCCATGCACAGGTGGCAGAAAAAACACTCCACCAATTCCGCCGGCTCAACAATATCAGCTGCGAGGTACGATCGGCCGGCACCAACATCTTCACCGGTGAGCTGTTTACCGATACCTTATCCATTTACCTGACGCATGGCGCGGACGGTAACTGGATTTTCAGACGGAAGGGTACGAGGGAAGACCGATGGTTTTACAATAATAAACTTGTAATACTCGATCCCGCTGCAAAGACCTACCGGATAAAATTAGATACCATGCATCGGGGCAGCATCGGACTCCCCGTACTTGCGCTGATGATGGACCAGCTGGAAATTAATCTGGAGAAGAAACACCCGCTTGAAACCCTGCCGGATACCGTGATCCGAAACCAGCCCTGCTCGAGGTTCCGCATCACTACCTACCAGATGGAAAAAAAGGGGAAACGTTGCTATAACTCGGTCACTTTTGCCGTGGAAAAAAAAGGCCTGCTGCCCTTGTACTACCTGCAGCAGGGTGCGGGATTTATTGATGGCACCGATGTTTATATCAACCAGCATGACGAGTACAGCTTTTCCAATTACAAACCCAACAACAGCAGGTTCATGGATATTACAGCATTAACCCTGCCCGCAGATTATGTTGCTGAAACCCCGTCCACGGCCGGATCCATGTTACAGACAGGCGTCGACGCACCGGATATCCGGCTGACGGACCTGACGGGTAAACATACCAGCCTGAAAGACCTTCGGGGTAAAACCGTCCTGCTCATGTTCACTGACAATGGCTGCGGTTATTGTGCGATGTCGATAGAACCGGTGAACCAGCTCTATGCTTCCTATAAAAACCGCGGGGTAGAGGTTGTCAATGTCAATGCATTTGACACGCCCGAGGCGATAGCGATATACAACAAGAAGTATAAGGTGGCCTACAATAGTTTCAAACCCGGCAGTTCAACCGTGCAGGAGTACCGGGTACAGGGTTATCCAAAATTCTATGTGGTTGACGCCGTCGGGAAAATTACAAAAGGTTATAGTGGATACAGCAATGACCTGCAACAACAACTGTCTGCGATTATCGACAGCTCACTGGCGCGCTGACGGTCAAACCTGCAAACGTTTTTGATTCAACGGGAATACATTAATTTAGGATGGTTATTTATGCATTCCCGATTTCCCTTGTTTTTTGTCGCCCTGTTGCGCGTTGCTTTCCTGTGGTGCCTCTGCGTGATCTGTGGAGGGGTTGATGCACAACACATCACCCATCTCCATCCGGAAGGGTATAATGTGCAGAAGGAAATCACCTGTATCGATTCGGTCTGGTATTTCCATAAGGAAGAAGGCAATTTTCCACTGACGGATACCAAAGGATGGGACTCGTTGCGGAACACTTCGGCCATACAGTTCGACTCACCCCGCGGCTGGAATGGGATCGGCTGGTTTGGTATGTGGGTAAAAGCGGACACCAGCCTCATCGGGAAGAAAATGTCGTTCCGTATCAATCACGATGGGGCCTCGGAGATATTTGTCGATGGCAGACAGGTTGGCGGGTACGGCAAACTGGGTTCATCAAAAGAACAAATGGAAGCGGTGCGTGCGCCAAGGGACCTGATCCCGATGTGGTTTACCGATACTGCCCCGCACCTCATTGTGATCCATTATTCCAATTTCTTCGATCTGTACCCGGCCTTCAGGGGTTTCCAGGTCTGGATCGGTGATTAC
>SEAD01000262.1 GCA_004173355.1 Chitinophagaceae bacterium
GCCGTGGTCACATGAAGGACGGTGGAGGCCAGCAGAAAGGTGAAAAGAAATTCCCCAAAGATGAACGGAGCCATGCCCATGGGAGCGGACGCGGTGGCGTCGGCCAGGCTGCGGACCAGCGGCTCCGGCAGGCCGGTGGCGCTAATCGGAGCCCCACCCAGCAGCCGGAACGCGGCGAAGCCCGCCAGCGCGCCGGAGAACTGGGCTGCAAAACAGCGCAGCATCTCCGTTTTTCCCATTTTCCCGCGCAGCCACAGAGCCACCGTGACCGCCGGGTTGAAATTCCCCGCCGCAAGGTAACCCAGGCTCCAGGTCATGACCACCAGGACGCAGGCTGCGGCCAGCATATCCCGCGAGGCCAGGGCCACCGTGCACCAAAAGAAAGTGCCGAGAAATTCCGCGAAAAGTCTGTTCATGAGCCGGCTGCTCCATAGCCACGGGCGGGAGGGGATTCAACCAAGCGTTTGCGGGAAGAGAGGGGCTTTTCAGCGGGGTCGGACAGGTGGCGGAATCGTTTTTCCAGCCTGAAGCGGTGCCGGTGCCAGGCGATGAACTGAACCCGCAAAGACCGTTGCCTTCCAAGGAGCGGATTGAGGGTGGCGCAGCCTCTGTTGCGGTGCCTGTTCTGACGGGACGCAGGAACTGGCTGGCCATTTCCGGGCGCATGCGTTATGGGGTTCCATGGCGTTTTTCAAGCGAGTGGGGCGGATGGCGGGATGGACCATTCTGCTGCTGGCCGGTTTTTTACATTTGTGCCTTTGTCTCTCAACTCCGACCGGCGCGGATGCCGCTGAGGCCTCAGGCATCGTTAAGGCGGTGTCCAGTCAGTTCGGGTTCCCGGACAATGCCGGTGGAGAACGCGCTTTTTACTTCAGTCCACATCCCCGTCATTCTGAAATTGCGGTGTATGGCAAATACTCAATGGCTGAACAGGACCGCATTCTTGAAATAGCTCGGACTGTGCGAAGGGAAAAGGCGACCAAACCCGTCTGGGTTGTCTTTTACGGAATCAGGTGGCAAAACAAGGATTCAATCCGAAAGGAGATCATTCCTTAACGGTATTTTGCAAATCAGCTGAGGAATAGCTGATGGATATCAAAGAGTGGCTCATATAATCGTTTGTTAATACTGCAATTTTGTGCGCGTCCGTAGCATCGGAGTTTTACGGTCTATCGTAAAAAGTGGCATGAGCGATACATCCCTCAAACGGTTGCGGGCGCTGGCTGTCGTTTGGGATGACCTTGCCCGCATTCATTCAGGTGCCCTTTTCAATACGGAGTTTTTGCAGGATCTGGAAAGATTGAACCATTTTCAGGACGGGTTTCCGGAAAAATCCGCCGATATACTGGTCACGATGCTGGAGCATAAAGTCCTGAAGGCTCTCAGCCAGCGGCATTCGGAAAAGGAAATATGGCAGGCGGGGGCCCGGCTGGCGCAGCCTGATACGGAGGAAGCCCGCTCGGACTGAAATTTTCCGCGGATCACGGCGGTGGAGGACTGGACTTGGGGACTTTGACCTCCTTTTCGGGAATGCGCCGGGTATCGACGGTGATGTGAAAAGCACTGGGGTCTCCCCACGCGTTGTGGCCCAGTGTCCACCCTTCAGCCTGCTCCGGTGTTTTGGCTTCGCTGTCCGTGATAAGCTCACTCTTCCCGTCACTGAAGCTGACGCTGAGTTTGACCCCCTTGCAGGCAGCCAGCCGGGACAGGAATTCGTTGAGTGAGACCGCATTCCCTTCATAGCGCAGCTTGGAGACCGCATTGATGAAAGAGCCTCCGGCAAAGTGGAATTTTTTGTCGCTGAGCACCTTCATGATCTCCTCACTATTTGGGAATCCGGAGGGAAAACTCAGGGAGGGATATTCCAGCGTGCCCGCCAGAGCATGGACACGCGGGGGAGCCATCAGCCCGGAACAAAAAAACAACAGGAGGATCCCGGAATTACGGATATGCGTGAAGGTACTCATAAGACAGGGGCGAATAATAAGGATTAAGTGAATGGCAGGCAAGAGAGCGGTCTTTTGCGGAAATGCCGGTGTTGCTCCATGCGGGGAGGGAAGTTTTCCCGCAAACCAGTTACACCCTTAGGTAACTTACCACGGATACCACGCATTTTGGTAAACGTTCTATAAAAATAAGCTTGATAATGTCTGGCTCAGAGCAGGCTATTCGGAGCCTGATTTTAATCAGAAACAGTTATTAAAAATATTTTTTTCCACCACAGCTGATTTTAAACTTCATGCACCGGGGCAGGTATCTGCCTTGTCCTCCTGCTGAAACGATCAATCCGAACCCCTCCTCAGATTATGTCCCAGGAACTTCGTGCCAGATTGAAAGCCGCCAGAAAAAAACTGGAATTCACCCAAGTGCAAGCCGCTCAAGCATGGGGTGTGCCTGTGAACACCCTCATTTGCTGGGAAAATGATCAGCGCACGCCTGCCGCCTTCTCCCTGAAAATGCTGAATTCCATGCTGGATGAGATTCTGTCGGAAAAAGGAGTCAAGGCGGGTGAAAAACCGGCCAAAAAAACAGGCTCTGGCCTTGGACGGAACTTCCTGGCCGCTGTGCGGTCAGGTGAATCTTCAGCACTGCGGCATAACTGAGTTATCAAGCTGTGGCTCACCAGAGCCTCGGAGGAGGATTGGTGAATGCACTCCGCAGCCGCCATACTGCCGATTTGCCAAAAGTAAAAAG
>SEAD01000136.1 GCA_004173355.1 Chitinophagaceae bacterium
GTCCAATATCAAGGCCCACCTGTACAAACAGGTGTTAGCCAGCCTGCGCCTGATCAAGGACGAAACCAATATCGACCTCCAGCTGCACGAATGGATGGACCATGCCCGGATCCTTTACAATAAAGGGCTTTACCTGCAGGCGCTCAAGGCGATCAAACAGCTCAAGGAACTTGCCCGCCAGCACCAGCAGCTGACATACCTGCAGCAGGCGCTTTTTTTTGAGAAAAAAATCGAATCCCTCTATATCACGCGGAGTATGCAGGACAGGGCGGAGAAGCTCACGCTGGAATCCACGCAGGTCAATGAACAGGTAACCCTGATCAACAAACTCTCCAACCTCGCCCTCAGCCTTTACAGCTGGTATATCCAGAATGGCCATGCGCGAAACCAGCGGGATGTGGCCAATGTGCAGTCGTTTTTCCAGGACAACCTGCCCGCGGACGCCGTGCTGGCGAAAGGGTTTTATGAAAAAATTTACCTCTACCAGGCCTATTCCTGGTACGCGTTTATCCGGCTGGATTTCCTGCAGTATTACCGTTACTGCCAGAAATGGGTGGATCTTTTCCAGGCCAACCCGGAGATGCTGGCCGTGGAGACCGCCGCTTATATCAAGGGTATGCACAACCTGATGAGTGCACACTTTGACCTGATGAACCACGAGAAGCTGGCAGAGTCGATCAAAAAATTTGAAGCCTTTGCCAAGAGTCCGCTGGTGGTGCAGAACGACAACAACCGCATCCTGACCTACCAGTACCTGTACACGGCAAGGATCAACCTGTATTTCCTGCAGGGCACGTTCAACAAGGGTTTGCTGATGGTCCCGCATCTTGAGGCAATGCTTAAGGAGTATGGGATCTACCTCGATACACACCGTGTGCTGGTGTTTTATTACAAGATCGCCTGCCTGTATTTTGGCAGCGGCGACAATGAACGCGCGATCGATTACCTCAACCGGATCATCCAGAATAAATCGGACCTGCGCACGGACCTGCAATGTTATGCACGGCTGCTGCACCTGATTGCACATTATGAACTCGGCAACTTTGACCTGCTGGAATACCTGATCAAATCGGTGTACCGCTACATGGCCAAAATGGAAAACCTGAGCAAGGTGGAAGAGGAGATGTTTGCCTTCCTGCGGAAATCATTCCGCCTGGGTGCGCATGCCCTCAAACCCGAATTCCAGAAGCTGTTGAAAAAACTCCGCAAGTACGAAGGCAACCCGCTGGAGGCAAGGGCCTTCGCCTACCTTGATGTGATCTCCTGGCTGGAAAGCAAAATCAACAATGTAAATGTACAGGATGTGATCCGGGAGAAATATGGTGACCGGAAGCTGAAGCACTAGAGGTAGCTAAGCCACCATTTTTCCTTATGTGATTGTTTATAGCGGTCGTAACGTTTACAGAAAGGATAGAGCGCGGCCACGACTGCAATCCAGATCAGGTAGGCAGTGGCCAGCGAGAATCCGTAACCCTTCAGGTTGGGACTAAACCAGATTGGTTTCTGCAGGATCCATACCTGCCAGTCCTGCCCCCGGATGAATGCCGATGCTACCAGGGCAATCAGGTGGATCAGGTAAATATGGATGAGGTAATAAAACATCGGTACCCTTCCATACACCGACACGATCCGCACAACCCATCCTTTGGATTTTTCCGTCAGGCCAAGGAACAGGAATGCAGCCCCCAGTGTGACCAGCAGGTAGGACAGGGACGGTGGGTATTTATTGATTTTGATAAAGGAGAGGAAGGTATAAAAAGCATTTTCCTGTGTGGTCCATGGCACAGGATCACCATACAGGTTGGGTAAACGGAGCACCAGGAAAACCGCGATACAGGCGAGTCCCAGCAGCAGCAGGTTCTTCTGCCGTTTAACCCCCGGATAATCTTTTCCGTACCAGGAGCCCAGGCAATAACCCAGCGGCATGATTGCCATAAGCGGGATGATGGGATATCCGACCAGCAGCATTTTACCATAGTATGTAAAAAAGCGCTGGTCGTGGAGCAGTGACCAGCCAAAGGATTTTATTGAACTGCCATCCATGTGGACATTATCGAGGAGGTTGTGACCGGCAATGATGATCACACAGATGGCTACGATGTATTTGCGTGGCAGGTAGATCAATCCGGCGAGCAGGATCATGCTCAGTCCCAGTGCCCAGATGGTGACGAAAAAAAACATGGGGAAACGGATATTGAAATTCCATCCGAAGTTGACAACGATCAGTTCAAGGAAAATGAGCCAGAGTCCGCGTTTGACGAGGAAGCCCGCAAGTTGTTGTTTTGTTTTCCGTTTACCCGTGAGCCATGCCGAAGTACCGGCAAGCAGCATAAAAATGGGTGCGCAGAAATGTGTGATCCAGCGTGTGAAAAACAGGGTTCCGCTGGTTTGGGTCAGGTCCAGCGGATCATAGTAAAAAGAACCCGCATAGAGATAATCCCGCACATGGTCCAGTGCCATGATGATCATGATGGCACCGCGCAGGAAGTCGATCGAGGTGATCCTGTATTTGATGGTTGTGTCCATGGAGTCGCTTGAGGGATCAGGGTTCAACACTACATAACTGTTTACCGGAAACGGTTTTCGCAGGGATCACTGTTTTGACGGGTTGGGCTGTTGCTGTTTTTCCGGATTTATATTTCACCAGGCTGACCAGCAATACACTCAGCAGGATGACCATTAATCCGGCCACCTGAATCCAGCTGATACGTTCACCGGCGAATAATACACCCAGCAGCACTGCGATAACGGGGTTGACATAGGAGTGGGTACTGACCTGTGTGGCGGGTCGCACCTGCAACAGCCACACATAAGCACTGAATGCGGCGATGGATCCAAAGAAGATGAGATAGAGCAGGGAGATCCAGGCCTGTGTGGGAACCGCACCAATGTTAAATATAGCATATTCGTTGCTGATGAAACCGGCGGGGATAAATGCGAGACCTGCCGACATCATCTGCCAGCCGGTATTGACACCTGCGGGTGCACCGGTGGACGTACGTTTTGAATAAAGTGATCCACCCGCCCAGGCGATTGGCCCCGCCACGAGCAGCAGGAGTCCGGTAAGGTGTTTTCCGTCAAATCCCCCTACGGCCGAGCGCATGAATGCTTCCCCGAAAAGCAGCAGTACGCCTCCGAAACCTACGGCGAGACCGAGCAGGGTGGTCCGGCTGCGGAGATTGATTTTCCAGTTGGCCCGGTCGAGGATCACGAACCAGATGGGGTTGGCAGAAACCATGATGGCTACCATTGCACTGGGCAGGAAGGTCTCCACCCAGATCACTATCCCGTTGGCAATAAAGAGGGTGAAGAGCCCGCTGATGGCGGATGCGCGGATGGTTGCCCGGTCGAAGATCTTTTCACCCCGGAGATGGCACCAGCCCAGCAGGAGGATCCCCGCTGCAAGGAAACGAAGGGCACCCATGATCATCGGCGGAAAGCCATCCAGGGCCAGTTGTATAAAAAAATAGGTGGAGCCCCAGACCACGTAAACCGTGGCAAAGGCCAGTACGACAAGAAGGGTGGAAGGTTTGCCGGGTTTCATACCTGATTTGTTTTTATAATTTAAAAGTACGTACTTGGTGGACTACACATGTAGTCCAGAAATAACAAATAAAGTAGTCCAGATGGAACTCATTGAAAGCCTGATTTCGGTTGACAAAAAACTGCCGGTACCGGTGTACCTGCAGGTGGCAAATGAAGTGGTATGCGCTATCCGTAAGGGATACCTCAAACCGGGCGTGGCATTACCGGGGAGTCGTGCGCTTGCCAGCTCGCTGCAGGTGCACCGCAAGACAGTGGTGGCGGCCTATGCCGAACTCGATGCGCAGAACTGGGTGGAGGTGCTGCCACGTAAAGGGATTTTTGTAGCCAAGAACCTGCCGAGTATTGCGCCGCGTGCACTGGCCAGCACCTTACATCCGGTGCGGTTTGCCGCGCAGACGATGTATGAGGTGGATGATTCGCGGGTCATCTGCAGGGATATGTTTGTGGCGCCGCCCGCCGGCCACATGGTCTTTGACAATGGTTCACCCGACAGCCGTCTCGCACCACTGGAGCTGATGATCCGGGAGTACCGGCGGCTCGCAGCACAGAAGTCGGGAGCGCGGTTTATGAGTTATGGTCCCGAGCAAGGGTCGGCGAACCTGCGGACCGAACTGGCGAAATTTTTTTCCGAGACCCGTGGATTGCATGTGAGTGCGGATCATATCCTGATTACAAAGGGTGTGCAGATGGCTTTGTACCTGGTGGCGCAGGTGCTGCTCAATAAAGGGGATACGGTGATTGTGGGCGACCCGGGTTATGCCATGGCCAATGAAGTATTTGAGCAGGCGGGTGCGAAGATTGCGACCGTCCCGGTGGATGAGTGGGGGATCAATCTCGATGCGGTGGAAGCCCTATGCCGGAAACAGGAAATACGGATGTTGTTTGTGATCCCGCATCACCACCAGCCAACCACGGTGACGCTTTGTGCCGAGCGCAGGATGCGGTTGCTCGAGCTGGCAAGGACGTATAAGTTTGCGATTGTGGAAGACGACTATGATTACGATTTCCATTACTCCAGCAGTCCGATCCTGCCACTCGCCAGTGCCGATGACCATGGCTGTGTGATCTACGTGGGGTCCTTCTGCAAAACCATTGCCGCTGGTCTGCGTATCGGTTTTATTATTGCCCCGCTTAACCTGGTGGCACAGGCCACGAGGCTTCGCCGGCTGATCGACCGGCAGGGTGAACAGTTGCTGGAAGAGGCGATGGCCAACCTGCTTCGCAACGGGGATATCGGTCGTCACCTGAAAAAAGCCAATAAGTTATACCATGAGCGTCGCGATGTACTGTGCCGGCTCCTGCAGGAAAGGCTCGGGGATGAAGTGGAGTTCGATATCCCGGATGGTGGCTTTGCCATCTGGATGGCCTATAAAAATGGGGTGGACCGTCAGCGGGTGGCCCGGGAAGCGGCCCTGATGGGACTGACCATCGGCAGCGGATGCGAGCATTACCACGACCCGGCGGTACAGCACAATCATGTGCGGCTGGGTTTTGCGTCGATGGACACCCGGGAACTGGAAAAAGCCGTGGGCATCCTTGCCCGGGCGATACGAAAGGCAGGTCAGGACTAAGTTCCGGCCCGGGCCAGGATGCAGGGGCATTTTTCACCATAATAAAAAATAAACCGACGGTGGATAGGGGTATGGGCCTGACCGGTTGTCCAATTACCAAAGCACAGTAGATTGGGAGCAGCTATCTTTGAGGCCGGAGTGAGGACGTTAACCGTGGATCAAAGCAGTACCGCCGTCATAAGGACCATGGCCCCGTTTGGAACGGGCAACTTTGAAGCGCTTTTCAAGGAGCATTTCAACGCCCTGCATGCCTATGCTTTCACCATCCTGAAGGACACCCACCAGGCCGAGGAGATTGTACAGCAGGTATTCTGCCGCATCTGGGAAAAACGCGAGGATCTCTCGATCCACACCTCCGTAAAGGCCTATCTCTACCGTTCTGTTTACCATGATAGTCTCAATTACCTGAAGCATAAAAAGGTAATGTCGCAATATGCCTCCTATGCCATGCGGCAGGGAGAAGGGAATACGAATACCAGTCCGGACAAAATGATGGCCGAGGAACTGGCGGCAAAAATCCGGGAGGCAATGGAAGCTTTACCCGAACAATGCCGCACGATATTCCAGATGAGCCGGTTTGAACACCTGAAGTACCAGGAAATCGCGGATGCGCTGGGACTGTCTGTCAAAACGATCGAGAACCAGATGGGTAAGGCTCTGCGCGTGCTTCGTTCAAAACTGGCGGGTTACCTGGGCACTTTACTGATTATAATACTGCTAACTGTTAAATACACCAATTGAATTTACCTGACCACGATATGGACGACCTGCTGATCAGGTACCTCGCGGAAGAAGCGACGGTCACTGAACGGGAACAGGTGCGTTTATGGATCGATGCTTCGGCGGAGAACCACAACCACTTCGACCAGCTCCGGCGGATCTGGGAAGGCAGTGCGGTGCTGGCCCCGGCGCAGCCCGTCGATGAAGAACAAGCATGGTTACGTTTCCAGCAACGGGTGCAGCCTTCTGCCAAAATCATTCCCTATAAAAAGAACAAGGGATGGTGGCGCGTGGCGGCAGGTATCCTACTGGTGCTCGGGGCCACATTTGCCGCATACACGTTCTTCTCCCGTCCGGCTGCAACGGTGCAGACCCTGGCTGTGATCTCCAACAATATCGTAAAGGCCGATACATTGCCCGACGGATCGGTGGCCACCCTCAACAAACACACGACACTGACCTATCCGGAAAAATTCAAAGGCAAAACGCGTCCGGTCAAGTTGCAGGGGGAAGCATTTTTTAAAATCACACCCGACAGGAATAAACCGTTTATCATTAATGTGAACGACGTGGAAGTGAAGGTGCTGGGTACTTCATTCAATGTGAAAAGTTCCGGTGCCAATACCGAAATCATTGTGGAAACGGGCCTGGTACAGGTGACGAGGAACGGGAAAGTACAATTGCTGAAAGCCGGTGAGCGGATCACGGTGGGTACCGATACCGCTGCCGCGAAAAGCAGTTCCGGTGATAAACTGTACAATTATTATGTGAGCCGCACATTCATCTGCGACAATACCCCACTCTGGAAACTCGTGGACAAGCTCAACGAAGCATACGATGCGAACATTACCATCGCCGGCCAGCGACTGCGCAAACTGCCATTGAACGTAACATTTAATGAGGAATCACTGGACGTGATCCTGGGGATCATTTCACAGACATTACTGGTGCAGGTCAGCAGGGAAGACGATGGCCAGATCATTATCCATTAAGAAGAAGCACATGCGGAATCGTAACCGTTTTATACTGACAGCAGTTTTCAGCTGCCTGGTCAGCGTCATATTTTCACAGGGCCTGCTGGACAAACGGATCTCGCTGGATGTACACCGCCAGCGGCTCGATGATGTGTTGTCGATCATCAGTGATAAAGCTGGTTTCACATTTTCCTACAATAGCCAGATACTGAAACGGGATAGCCTGGTGAGCCTTTCCGCCAGCAACCGCACCGTGCGGCAGGTGCTCTCCTCGATACTGAATGACCAGTATGAATACAAGGAGAGCGGCAACTACATCATCCTCCGCCGGGTGGCACTCAAACTCACTACCATTACGGAAAAAACGCCCGTGACGGATAATACCTACACGATATCCGGATCGGTGCTCAACAGCGAGACGGGCGAAAAGCTGGTCAATGTAAGTGTGTATGAAACCAAACACCTCGTGTCGGCACTGACCGACCAGGATGGGCGTTTTGAACTGAAACTGAAAAGCAGGTATCCCACGGCATCACTTGCAGTAAGCAAGTATGCCTTTGAAGATACCACCGTGACGATTGAACCAAAATTCAATATGCAGCTGGTGATTGCCATTGTACCGGTGGTGGATACCTTGTTTGTATCCGTACCAAATGTGTATGAAGTGGTGGATTCCTCCATCGCCAGGACAAAAGACACGGTGCCTGCGGCACCAGTGGCCGTGGTGGAAAAAACGGAAGTGGAACAGACCGCAGTGGCAAAATTCCTGCTTTCCGCCAGGCAGAAAGTCCGGAGTCTCAACCTGAAAAAGTTTGTGGCCGAAAAACCATTCCAGGCCTCCATTATTCCCGGCATCAGTACACAGGGTTCCATGAGCGGACAGGTGATCCACAATGTATCATTCAACCTGTTCGGAGGTTATACCGGTGGTGTCAATGGGATCGAGATCGGTGGCTTGTTTAATATCAACCGGAAGGATGTAAAATATTTCCAGGGAGCCGGTGTGTTCAATGTCACAGGTGGTTCCGTCACCGGGTTCCAGGGTGCAGGCGTGACCAATGCTGCGCTGGGCAACCTGCGTGGTTTCCAGGGCGCAGCCGTGGCCAATTATGTCAAAAAGGATGTGCGCGGTGTGCAGGTAAGTGGTGTGTCGAATATGGCTGGTGGCGAGCTGAAAGGCGTGCAGGTGGCGGGCGTGTTCAACTATGCCACACGTAACAAGGGAGTGCAGATCGGACTGATCAATATATCCGATACATCCGATGGGTACAGCATCGGGCTGATCAATATTGTGATGAAAGGGTATCACAAACTCGCGTTCTCGACCAATGAAGTACTCAATACAAACATCGCCTGGAAAACCGGCAGCCGGAAATTCTACAGTATCCTGCAGGGAGGGATGAACCTCGGCAACAATGAAAATGATAAAGCATACAGTTTCGGTTATGGTCTCGGTACCGAGCGGAAAATTACCAGCTGGCTCACCATCAATCCGGAACTCAGCACGCAATATATGTATCTCGGGAGCTGGGATTATACCAACCTGCTGAGCAAGCTTCACCTGAACCTGAATATCCAGCCTTTCAAACGGTTCAGGATTTTTGCTGGTCCGTCACTGGCCGTTTATTATTCCGACCAGGAACTTGCCATTCATGGCTACCGGGCTTCTGCATTACCGGCATCTTATCATTCATTCAGCACGGGCCTCGATAAAACCCGCGGCTGGATTGGATGGAATGCAGGTGTTGCCTTTTTCTGATCTCCCGCTTTTTCACATGGATATGCGATCAGCTTCCCACAGGGCAGTAGCATATTGGTACCGGTTGTTGCAGCAGCATTTTTTTCATCAGTGAATAGGGGTGAATGCTGTGATAGTTGTCACATAGGCAACAGTTAATTATACACCCGATTTTTTAAGTTCAAACCCAACTAAGATGAAGAAGTTTATCCTTGCAATGACAATGCCCGCCCTGTTTTTACTGGTATCATGTGACAAAGAAAAAGTGGTAAACAACGACGACCTGCCGGCAGCAGCAACCAGTTTTATTACGACCCATTATCCGGCCCAGGCAATCCGGCAGGTGGTAAAGGAGCGGGATGATCTAAAGACGGAGTACAAGGTTTATCTCGACAACAACACCAAACTCGATTTCAATAAGGATGGCGATATCAAAGAAATTGAAGGCACAGAGCGCATCCCTGATGCGATCCTGTCATCGCTGATCGTTACTTATGTCAACGATAATTATGCCCCTGCATTTATCCGTGGCTGGGATCCGGGATCCACCAACCAGGAAGTCAAACTTTCCAGCGGAATTGAGCTGTTGTTTGACAATAATGGCAATTTCCTGCGGATCGACGACTAGGTTTTGATACGGTGAGCGGCTCCGGCCTGCTCCGGGTAAAGCATTAAAAATGATAATGATGGGTTCGTTTCCGGGTTTTGCCCGGGAACGGCCCATTTTTTTGTGCCGATGACCCGGCCCATGCCGTAATCCGCTGTGGATAAGCCCCCCGCCGGTGTGAAATATTTTTAACCCGCCATACCGTTTTCATCGTTAATTTTGCGCGATTTGTTTAACAGGTAACCCTTCATAAATGACAGAAAAACAATTGCCCGCAGTCCTTGTCCTTGCAGACGGAACCGTTGCCCACGGTAAAGCTTTTGGCGCCATCGGTACCACTACCGGAGAAATCTGCTTTAATACCGGGATGACCGGCTACCAGGAAGTGTTTACTGACCCGAGTTATTTCGGGCAGATCCTGATCATGAACTCGGTGCACGTAGGGAACTACGGGGTGAAAGACGAAGATGTGGAATCGGACAGTGTAAAGATCAATGGCCTGATCGGGCGCAACCTCGAAGAAGGATATTCCCGCAAACTTGCGCAGGGTTCCCTGGAGGAATACCTGAAGGCAAATGGCATCGTATCGATCGAAGGGGTGGACACACGGGCACTCGTTTCCCATATCCGCTCCAAAGGGGCGATGAACTGCATCATCTCCTCGGCGATCACCGATGTGGAAGAACTGAAGAAAAAACTCGCGGAAGTGCCGGATATGGACGGGCTTGAGCTGGCTTCCCAGGTCAGCACCAGTACTCCGTATGAACGTGGTCCTGCCGATTCGGATGTACGGATTGCCGTGATGGACTATGGTGTGAAACAACATATCGTGGATTGTATGACCGTGCGCGGGGCTTTTGTAAAAGTATTCCCCGCCAAAACGCCGCTGGCGGAAGTAAAAAAATTCAATCCCAACGGATTCTTTATCTCCAATGGTCCCGGTGACCCGGCATCCATGGGTTATGCGATTGATACGGTAAAGGAAATCCTGAAGGAAGATAAACCCGTATTCGGGATTTGCCTCGGTCACCAGTTACTTGCGCTGGCCAATGATATCCCGACATTCAAGATGCACCACGGCCACAGGGGATTGAACCACCCGGTTAAAAACCTCGTGACCGGCCGCTCGGAGATCACAACACAGAACCACGGATTCGGCGTGGATCCGGAGGCAGTGAAAAAATCAACCAGTATTGAAATCACCCACCTGAACCTCAACGACCAGTCGATTGAGGGGATCCGGGTAAAAGATAAACCCGCATTTTCCGTGCAGTATCACCCTGAAAGCACACCGGGACCGCATGATTCGCGTTACCTGTTTGATGATTTCATCGACCTGATCCGAAAAAACAAGGCTTCCTGATCAATCTATCACCGGTATGAAGATTACTATCATCAATGGTCCCAACCTCAACCTGCTTGGCAAACGGGAAACAACCGTGTATGGTGACCTGTCGTTTGAGGTGTTCTTCGAACAGCTGAAGAAGAAGTTCCCCGGTATTGATTTCGAATATTTCCAGAGTAATATCGAGGGGGAGTTGATTGATGCGGTGCAGCAGGCCGGCTTCAACCGGGATGGAATTATCCTCAACCCCGGAGGTTATACCCATACTTCCGTTGCACTCGGTGATGCGATTGCGGCGGTGCCTGCCCCGGTGATTGAAGTGCATATCAGCAATGTGCATGCCCGCGAGGAGTTCCGCCATATTTCCCATGTGAGTGCGAAGGCCCGCGGTACCATCATAGGTCTTGGACTGAAAGGGTATGAGCTGGCTGCCGGATTCCTGCTTGATTCGAAACAGGTTTAACTGAAGACATAAAAAAAGTCCGTCGCTGTATTCAGTGACGGACTTTTTTATGCTATTTATTTGCCAGGATCAGTCTTTATCCCGTTTCCTGAAGAGGTCTTTCAGGAAGCCTCCTTTCCTTGATTTCTTTTCTTCCGTAGCTGAACCGATTGGTTTGTCACTTTGCTTCGGGCTTTTTTTACCGGATGTATCTTTTTTCGCCGGTGTTTTGTCGTTTTCGTCCTTGAAAGGGACCGACTCACTGCCGATGGTATCGCCACCATATTCATAATCGTTGGCATTTCCCACGCCCTGGTCAACGCCTTCCCCTTCAGGAGGCACGGTTATATCAACAGCCATCGGATCGGCACTGTTAACCATGTTGGTGAAATCGGCTGGCTGTGCGAAATGTGCGTCTTTATCGATTCCGAGTGATTTATCTGCATAGACTTTCCGGAAGAATCCTTCCCAGATCGGCATCGCCGCCTGTCCGCCATACCCGAGACCGTTTTCGATGCGGATGAAGCGGTCGTCGCAACCGATCCAGACACCGGCGAGCAGTTGTGGGGTATAGCCCATAAACCAGGCATCGGCATTGTCATTGGTCGTCCCGGTTTTGCCACCCATTTCAGAGGCTCCCAGCCGGCTGCGTAATCCTTTGGCAGTACCGATATCCACGGTGCCCTGCATCATGCGGGTCATATTGTAAGAGGTGAGTTCGCTCACTGCTTCCTGGCGGTTGCTGCCGAGATCAAAACGTTTGATCACATTGCCGTTGCGGTCTTCGATCCGGGTAATGAATACCGGGCGGGTGGAGAAACCACGACCCGCAAACACGCTGTACCCCCACATCATTTCAAACAGGGAAAGGTCCATTGCACCCAATGCCATGGAGGGGAATGCGTCAATCTTTGTAGGGATGTTCAGTTTGCTTATGAAGTCGCTGAATTCCCTGGGCCCCACCTGCTTCATGATATATGCCGAAG
>SEAD01000263.1 GCA_004173355.1 Chitinophagaceae bacterium
TGATTTTGGGCGAATGAATTTTTCCTTTACTTTTGCCGTCCGCTGGCTGCGTAGCTCAATTGAATAGAGCATCTGACTACGGATCAGAAGGTTTCAGGTTTGAATCCTGACGCGGTCACCAGATTAAGGGTTCCATGAAAATGGGACCCTTTCTTATTTGCATCCGGACTGCATTTTGCAAGTTGTCCGGGGGCAACTTCAGTAGTAAAAGGAACGCATACATTTGCAATCTAAAACCGGTGATATGGTAATTGATCTCAGAGATGAACTTTCTAACCCTGAATGGCAGGAACTGCTCGCAGCTATATGTCATGAATACCTTCATGATGAACCAGACAGCATTGCAGATACTGTTTTAATTCCTTACGATACAGATTTTCCCGGGAAAGGAATCCTGGTAAAACGCTTCAACACCGAAGGAACGCTGATGCATATCGGGCTTGAGCATATTGACGGGGAGAATGTTGACCAGGAAACCAAAGAAGCTATTGAAGAAGACATTTATTCCTTTATCACTGATAAGCTGGGGTATGACAATTCCTACTGAGTAAGTCGCGTACCGGATTTGGATGACCGTACGATTAAACAGGACCTCGCCGTCACAGGGCCGGAAGTATTGCACTGAGGCAGCTTACTGCAAAGGTTTAAACATCAGTTTCCCTGATAAACCACTGATAAAAGAACCCAGCACAGCATAGAGGGATTCATATCTCGCAAAACTGTTTTTTGCTTCCACCTGGTCGACCAGTTCTTCGGAAGCGGCTTTTTGGAGAGTGCTGTTAAAGGCAGCAAGGTTAACCGGCTGCGGCGTTGCGGAGACGCTGGTATCAATGATTTTAATATGATCGATCACCAGCCGGAGCTTCTGGTCCATGGCGGTGACCTGGTAACGGAAATGGATTTTTCCGGTCACTGCATTGGTCAGCTGGCTGGTTTTCTTTTTTTCTTTCACCACATACAGATGGCTGTAGCCAAATCCAAGCGTGGCCTCGCCGCTGATTTTCCCGGTGACTGAATCCTGGGAACCCGTCCCTTCTTTCAATCCGGGAATGGCTGTGCCAAGGTATTCCCTTGTTTTCCCATACACTACCATCCGTGGGTCCCTTGCTGTCATGATGGTATCGAAAACCACTGCACCCGATACGGGATCAACGGGAAATTTACCAAAACCACTGTATGACTTCTGGGCAAATGCAACACTGGCGGACAATACAGCGATTAAAAAAAGTAGGTGCTTCATGTTCTGGTATTTAATTACCGGGCTTTTTACAAATTTCGGTCCATCCAATTTCCGGTTTTTCCGGGGATAATCGTGTTCAGGCATTTTCCTATACACTATATTGCCCGGTAATGAGTCTCCTGCAAGTTACCAGCATCAGCCAGGAAGAGCGTGGTGAACGCATCCTGGACAATATCAGTTTTTCGATAGCGCCATTCATGCACACTGCAATAATGGGCGAGACCGGTTCGGGTAAGACCAGCCTGCTCAAAATCATGGCGGGTCATGTTTCGCCGGTCAGTGGTGAGGTGTTTTACAACGGGGGTCGACTCCTTCGCATCCCCGAGGAAAAGCTGATCCAGGGTCACAAAGGCATCGCCTATCTCAGCCAGCAATCCGACCTCCCGGGATTCCTGACCATCAGCCAGGTACTTGAATATGCCAACCAGCTGGACCAGGATGCAGCAGGCCGCATCTATGAAATATGCAGGATCACCCACCTGCTCAAACGCAGGAGCGACCAGCTTTCCGGTGGTGAAAAACAACGGATCGCCATTGCCCGGTTGCTGACTACCAGTCCGGGCCTGCTGCTGCTGGATGAACCGTTTTCCAATCTCGATACGATCCATAAAGCAATCCTCAAACAGGTCATCCATGATGTAGGGGAGCAGCTGGCGATCACCTGCTGCATGATTGCACATGATCCGCAGGATACCCTGTCCTGGGCCAGGCAACTGATTGTGCTGCGCAACGGAAAGATCATCCAGGAAGGAACCTCAAACGAAATCTATTACGCACCGGCAGATGAGTATGTGGCTGCACTGGGCGGACAATATAACCTGGTCCCGGCCGCTTCCAGCAAGGCTTTCCTTGCCCTCTGGGGATACAGCCACCGGCCGGCAGCAATCATCGTGAGGCCCGAACAACTCCTGGTCAGCCAGGATGAAGGCGTGCATAGAAGCTCTGCATCTCTGAGCTCTCAGCTCTTACTTATCATGCCCATCAATGCACTCATGAGCACTTACAAGGAGTGTAGTTTGATCCCCTTGCAACATTCACCAACTGTAAAGCCAGGAGAGCTTGGTAGTTGCAGACCCTCCCAGCTCAATCACTTGGCAATGATAGTTCGGGGCAGAGAGCCTCAGGCAGACCGCATTTGGGGGCTGTGAAGGGTCCAGCTGATTCTTTGATATGACGGTGATGCTTCAGACATCTTTCATGTCTTACATGAATGGCTGACGAGCAGGTGCATGTGGCGTTCTCATCTTCTGACGGCTGCAAACGTTCAGCAGGATATTCATCATGCATGTCCTGCAGGCATCGTACCTGTAACAACCTTGATGTGCAGGCCTGGCTGGTATTGTAGCCTTACAGGTCTGCTGATGATGCAGGAAAACGCTCTGGAGACCAGTCAGCAGGAAGATAAGTCCC
>SEAD01000023.1 GCA_004173355.1 Chitinophagaceae bacterium
TCGAAGGCAAGGTTGCAATAGTTACAGGTGCTGCAAGGGGAATCGGTGAGGCGATTGCATTGAAATTTGCGGAGCATGGTGCGAGCGTGGCGTTTACTTATGTAAGCGACAGCAGCGCCTCAAAGGCAAAAGCCCTCGAAGAGAAACTTGTCGCGCTGGGTGTAAAAGCCAAAGCCTACCAGAGTAATGCCGGTAATTATGCTGCCTGCGAAGCCTTTGTGGCAGATGTGCTCAAAGAATTTGGCACCGTAGATATATGCGTAAACAATGCGGGTATCTCCAAGGATAACCTGCTGCTGCGTATGACGCCCGAACAATGGGAAGAAGTGATCCAGGTGAATTTGAACGGTGTGTTTTATATGACCAAACAGATTATTAAACCCATGATGAAGGCCCGTTCGGGTTCGATTATCAATATGAGTTCGGTGATTGGCGAGATGGGTAATGCCGGCCAGGGATCGTATGCAGCTTCGAAAGCAGGAGTGATTGGCTTCACGAAGTCAGTAGCAAAAGAACTTGGCAGCCGGAATATCCGTTGTAATGCGATTGCACCGGGTTTTGTGGAAACGGATATGACTTCTTACCTGAAAGAAGGTGAGGCAGCAGATAAATACAAAGCGGGTATTCCGCTCGGGCGTTTTGCTTCTGCCGAGGATATCGCCAATGCTACCCTCTTCCTTGCGTCCGATTTAAGCGCATATGTGACGGGACAGAGTATCAGTGTTTGCGGGGGGTTGAATATTTAATTTATTATCAGGCAAATCCCCAGCAGCAGGAATATCCCGGTGCCCACGGAATACAGGCCCAGCATGGGGTTCTCGCCAGTATACAGCACCGCATAGGATGGATCTGACGGGTTGTAACTGACACGGATGGGCTCTTTGTCCTTATACTTTTGCTCCAGCCCGAAGACTATTTCCCGTCCGGGACTCGCGACTGCGGGACCAGCGTACAACCGGTGACCGGTATGTACTTTATCATCAACGAGGAATGTGAAAGTGATTGCAATCGACCATGAAGGCTCGGTTCCCCTCCGACTGCCCCAGATCCGGACAGACTCGATAACGGCATCCGTATGCGGCCATTCAGGCACTTTCTTTCCAAACTTGTACTGCCTGAAAAGATATCCTGCAAGGACCAGCGAAAGGCCGGTCAGAATAATTCCGATAGTGATTGATTCCATTAAAAGAGGGCTCTTACTTCTTTTTTCGTGCAAACCAGTTCACCAGGATCACATTCAACACAGACACCACCAGGCAGATCGCAGCGATTGCAACCATCCATCCCCGTAATGAAGCATCCGGAACCAGATGATCCCCATTATACATGATCCTCGGTACGAAATAAATTATCAGTAGTATATAAAAGAAAATCTGTGGAAGACGGTAGATATATTTATTCATGGCAGGCAGTGTTTATTTATTCTGGAAACCGGGTAGATAATTCTCCCGACCCACTCTTTTCAATGGTCATGGTCATGGTGATGCCCATCGATCTCAATTGCTATAAAATACCCAGGCTCTGCCCAGGGAACATGTTCGATAACCTCCACCCTTTTTTCCAGGCAGACAAATACTGTCCCGGAATGATGGGTATACTCCGTAGACGGGGTAATATAAGAAACCTTACGAAGTTTCTCCTGGCAGTAAACACGTTTCTCCGTTACCGGCCCGCACAACAGGTCATCGATCGTTGCCATGGCATCGGTAAACACCGTGTCAAGTGAAAGGTCCCAGTAATGCAGCACCGTGGCCTGGACACCGGGACTACCGACCATGAAAAAAATAGATCCGTACTCGCCCCGCTCAATCCAGATTGAAAAAGGACAGAGGCCCGCCGTATCATTCCGGAAATCATAGGTCAGGAATGCCGGCATCTCGCGGAGTTCAACCTGACAATTGCCAATGCGGTCTAACATTTCGTCAAGCCGCTCCAGCAGCAAAACAAGATGCGGATGTGCATCCCGGGTAATATCAAACACCTGTCTCATACTGGTTTGTTTAGATCCTGCTGTTTGTGCAGCCGGTATAATTTCCTGTATTTCTCAAAATGATATTTCGTTTGTATAGTAGCGATTTTCCATCCACGCCATCCGCCTAAAAACCCTCCGCGGAACACATAATCCGAGATAAAAAACCAGGCAGGGCTGCCGATCATCTTCAGCCAGTTTGTTTTTATCCCCGCCTTGTAAAGACTACGTGAGGCAATGGTGCTGAAATTTCTGCTCCGGCGTTCATGCTCCTCCACCGTCTCACAGATATAATGCAGCAGGTCGCCTTTCATTTTGCCTACATTCACACCCGCCGGCGGTATTACCCTGTCATGTGGGTCATAGCCGCCCCATTTCATACGGCGACGATCAAACAAGCGGAGCTTGGGTTCGGGATACCAGGCACCATGTGTGATATATGCACCGCAATAAAAGGCCCGGCGGTTCATCTTCCATGTCCCGGCCTTGTCCTGCTCTTTCATCCGGAGAATGGACTCAGCCAGTTCTTCACTCAGCGCCTCATCCGCATCAAGACAAAGTACATAATCATTCGTTGCCAGTTCCAGTGCCCTGTTCTTTTGTGCCACATATCCGGCAAATGGCTGGCTATACACGACCGCACCATACCTACGGGCAATTTCAACGGTCCTGTCAGCCGAGATGGAATCAAGTACGACAATCTCATCCGCAACCTTTCCGACACTGCGCAGGCAACGCTCTATATGTTTCTCTTCGTTATATGTTATAATCACTACCGAGATCCGCACTGTCTTCTACATTAACTATTTTACTTGAAAGTTTCCCTGCTGTTGTCTGCACGGAGCATTAATTTTACAACTGATCAAAGCCAGGTACATGTCCACGAAGGAACGGATACTTTTTATCCTTTGCATCATTTTTTTTGCCTCCCTGTTTTCACCGGTTTTTATCGCCCTGAAGACAATTTCCATGGCTGCCCTCGCTGCTTTTTCCATCGCATTTCCCTTTATCAGGCCAGTGTCACCCGTCAGGATCCACAAGCCTTTTATATTTTTCACCGCTGCATTTGCCGGCTGGTTATTACTCAGCACAACCTGGTCAGATAATGCCGGTGATTCGTCCCGGTTTATCGTGCTGCGGCTACCATTGATCATCCTTCCGTTTACACTCGGACTCGTCAGCACTTCCCTGGCATTCCGCAACCGGCTCCTGCTGGCACTTGCATGGATCGTACTGGTTGCAGTTTCTTTCAGTGCGGCATCCGCTACCATGTATGCCCTCCGGGAAAACAACCCCGACCGCTTTTACAATGATTACCTCTCGATGGCCATCAACCAGCAGTCCATCTATACATCGGCACTGGTAAATATTTCCATTTATATTTTCACATGGGCATTGTGGCGGTCAAAAACTACCGCGCGCCGGGTCCTGTATATCTCTGCTATCCTGTTATTGCTTGTGCTTGGTTTCCTGCTTGCAAGCCGCAATATGATGGTATTACTTTACGGAAGTATTTTCCTGGCAGCGATCTACCTCGTGATCTCGCGTAAAAAATATATTGCCGGTCTAGCTGTATTGGGCACGCTGGCCGGACTGCTGGTCATCATTTTTTCTTTCTTCCCCAAAACACTAAACCGTTTCAATGAACTAAGGTTCACCAGTTACTCTTTTAACAGCGAAGCTGGTGAAGCACATTATTCCGGCAACCTCAGTTCGGAACAATGGAACGGTGCCAATTTCCGGCTGGCTGCATGGTCATGCGGATGGGAGCTGGCCAAACGCGCACCTGTGGCGGGTGTCGGGATCGGTGACAAACGGGATGCCCTTTACAGCGTGTACCAGGAACGTGATTTTAAATTTGGCCTCCGGGCTAAAAAGAATGTACATAACAACTACCTGGACATCCTGCTGAGTCTTGGTGTCATCGGACTGGTGCTGTTTACCGTTGGATGGTTGCTGATCCCGGCGATGGTGTTTATCCGCCGGAAGGATTATCTCGCCCTCTGGATTACCATTACCCTGGCATTCGCGATGATCACGGAAGTGTATTTTGACCGTAGCCTCGGTGGATTGATTTTTGGTTTTTTTATCCCGCTGTTGCTGATCGGGCGCGGACCACGCGACACACAAGCTTCCTAACTATTGTCGGCGTGATACAACTCGATCGCTTTGGCAGTATCGCCGATAAAGACCAGTTCCCCATTTTTCATATACATTGTCCGTCTGCAGTAATTCTGGATAGTCTGCATAGTATGACTTACAAGCACTACCGTTTTCCCTTCAATCCAGGAGCTTTCAAAAACCTTCACGGCCTTTTCCTGAAACTTCATGTCCCCAACGGCAAAAATTTCGTCGAGGAACATAATATCTGCCCCGGCCTTGACAGCGATGGAAAATCCAAGCCTCGCGGTCATTCCCGAAGAAAAGTATTTGATCTTGGTATCCACGAAATCCCGTAATTCGGCAAAGTCGATAATCTCATCAAAAATTGCATCGATATCCTTGATTTTCATACCCAGCACAGAGCCCGATACATAAATATTTTCCCTTGCCGTAAGCATGGTGCTCATGCCGACCCCGAGGTTCATCAGCATGGTTGTTCCGTCAATTTCAAGTGATCCCGCATCAACAGGATATACGCCGGCCAGCAATTTCACCAGTGTTGACTTTCCGGAGCCATTCCTGCCGATCAACCCGATACACTCCCCTTTTTCGATATGCAGGCTCAATGGTTTGATGGCCTGCACGATTTTGCGGGTAGGTGAATTAAACAGGTTGAATAAACGCTGCTTCACCGTGTTGTGACTGTCCTCCGTAATGTGAAAGCTCTTGCTTATAGTTTTTGCTTCAATGGCGTATTTAATATTCTCCATTTGTTACAGTTTTTCTGCGGCCTTTGAGCCAAGTATATTGAGAAGGTAAAGACCAAGGGCAAGCAGTGCACCCGCATAAAGCCAGCCGAATGCGAACAGGTTCCAGTCGGGATCCTGCCCATGCAGGAGAACATTCCGGGCGTTGATGATTATTCCGGAAATCGGGTTAATGTAATCCAGTCCGGGCAGCGCGTCCCGGAATTTATCCAGCCGGAACAGGATCGGGGAAAGCCAGAATCCAAGACCGGTGACGACCATCCATACCTGTGTGATATCCTTTGCAACTATATAAATGTTGGACAGGATCAGCGAAAATGCAAGGGAGAACAGCCACAGGTTCAGGAAAATGGGGATGAAATAAAGCGAATGCCATCCAAAGCCCGGCGTATTCTTCTCAATCAGGTGGAAGTAAAGGGAAAACATAACAAAATTGAAGAAAAACCCGATGCAGTTACTGATAAGCGTTGCCAGGTAAATTTCAAGCTTGTTCATGTTCGTGTATTCATAGAGATATTTCTTGGCTGAAAGGATCTGTATGGTGCCGGATGTGGATTCAACAAAAAAGTTCCACATGATGAGGCCGATAAACAGGAATGAAATAAAATTCGGAACTCCCTGTTTCATGATAACCTCAAAGGCCACATAATAAATAACGATATCAGATACCGGTTTTATCAGTGCCCAGAGAAGCCCCAATTTGTTTTCGTAGTACCGAAGCTTGAATTCAATCTTCGCCATCAGCCACAACCTTTCCAGCTTATTGGTACGCCCGGACCAGTCCTTCACAATTCTGTTCAGCATTAATTACTTTTTTATCACTTTATAGGCCATGTAAGCCATTCGTTTTATAAACCTGTTTCTTTTCACTGCTGCAACCAGTCCCGCCGGTATTTTTATCCCGAATGGCAGCAGCGTATCCAGGGCCTTGTCCAGCGTTGGATTATCCAGCGAGAGACCTGATCCGTTTGCGTTCTGCAGGGCTAAAATACCGGCTGCAAATTTACTGTAAATAGCAGCGTGACCTGCCATGACATGGTTCAGGAGATGCTGCTTCTTTACAATTGAAATACCCCTGATCATGGAGTCCTGCCTGACCCGGTAGTAAAACAGAGGCTCCGGGATGATCACCCCGTTTAACCCCGCTGCCACCATTCCAATCACGCTGTCATAGTCTTCAAGCCCAGGATAAAGCATCTGCCCGTCGTTGAGGCCAGCAGCCATAAATGATTCCCTTTTATAGACCAGTCCGCTGGAATTCACGGTATTGTGATAAAGGATGAGCGGGGGTTCCGGCTGGAAAGTGGGCCAGATCCGTTCCGAACCCTCAGTATACTGTACCCATGCACCGGCAAAATGGATGTTGGCGTAAGCAGCAAGTATGCGAATCGCCCGTGAATGGTACGCTGCATGAATAGTATCATCCGCATCAAGGAACGCAAGGTATTCGCCTGCTGAAGCCGCGGCACCCGAATTCCGGGCAGCTGCTAGCCCCTCGTTTGTCTTGTCAATTACACGGATATTTTCTTTTTCCCTGTATTGCTGAAGCTGGCGGACGCTGTATTCATCACTGCTGCCATCATTGACGATGATAATCTCAGTTGGCTTGTATGCCGATGCCTCAATCGACCTGATAGTTTCATCGATATACCGACCCATATTGTAATAGGGAACCACAACAGATAAAAGACCCTTCGCGGCAACGGCGTTCTCTTGCAATGCAACTGTTACCGGCTGGGCCCGCACCACGGGAAACCCATTCACAGCAGCTGGTTGTGCCAGCAGGTTTTCCAGCAACGGGATCTTGGCAGCTGCTATCACCGCAGGACTGAAATGGTTTTTTACCCTCATCCGTGCCGCTTCCCCTATCATTGCCCTTTGCGCGGGATCAAGCGCAAGTACCAGGCGGAGCCGCTCTTCAAAAGATCCTTCCAGCAGGTGGTCAAACACAAATCCGTCTATGCCGTCGTTTACTATTTCAGCCTGGCCCCCCTGTTTTGAAACAAGTACGACAAGACCCAGCGACATCATTTCAAAAACAACGTACGGAAGGTTATCATGGTAACTTGGCACGATAACCACTGCGGCTCCCGCAAGTCGTTTCGCCACGTCCACATGCCTTATCGGCTGCTCCAGTTTCAAGAGACCCTGCTTTTCATACCTGGCAAATCTCTTCCGTAACACTTCGCCCATCATCAACCCTTCCGGATGATAGACGATTTCCTGCCCGCCAATCATCAGCAACGGCCGGGTGAATCCGGCATCCCACATACCGGCGAAATACCGCAGCAGGTGGAAACTGCCTTTCTGAGGACTGAGTTTCCCGTAATAAATGATTTCCCCGCCTCCCGCTACATTGCCTGTATCCTGGATTCCCAGTGATTTTGCTTCGAATGGATTGGGGATGACAGTAACCTGCCTGTGCAGTGGAAAGCGCTTTTCGATCTCCGTTACAATGTAAGCACTTGGTGACAACAGGAGATCTGCCGCACGCAGACAAAACCGCTCCATCTCGCAGATCCAGTACACCGGATAAGCGGAAAGGTTGACTTCGTTATATTCCAGGTAAAGGAAGGTGGGTGAATGAATTGTCAGTACTACCGGAATATCCTTACACCAGTCTTCCAGCAACCATTTATACTGCAGGAGATAATAAGCTATCCCGAGGTATTCCTGTGATTCTATGATATCAGGAGGCGATTCCTTTCCAACAAAATGTCTGATGATATGTGCAAACTCGTATGCAATATTCGTGACATGACCGAGGTAGGCAGAGGACCCGGTACGGGATGTATTGAACCGGACCAGCCGCACACCGTTGTCAATTGATTCGGTAAAATCCTTTACCCGCACATCACTCACAAAAATGGTCACATCATGACCAGCATCGGCAAGCATACGTCCCGTAATGACGCAGTAAGTACCAATGCCCCCTCCGTAAAACGGTGGATATTCCGTTGTCAGCAGCCAGTACTTCATACTTTCCTCCCTTTATCCCCTGCCACCGGCACGGCTTTCCATTTTCTTTTTCCCATTACCCATTTCACGATATGCCCCAACCTTTTGTACCAGCGGGGCAGCACCTCATATTCGTTGTTATAAAATTCCTGTATTTCATTTCCCTCGTGCGACAACTGCAGCAACTTATTGTAATCCCTGAAATTCCGGAGCTCCTGGTGCAGGGACAAATTTGCTGCCAGCAAAACCCGGTTTTCCGACTGCACTGCGGCAAGCTTCTCCCGCAATTGCCAGCCTCCGGGATCATACTCCCGGATTTTTTGTTCCAGTGCAGGTATTGACAACAAAAGATGCGGAACTGTTGCAGGCTCCTTTCCCTGCAAAAAAATCAGGTTGGCGTGTAAAGGATGTTTTAACATTTCTTCAGGTGAAGGGACTGTGTCAAAGATGCGGGGAACACCGGTGTGTTGACCCATGCCCAACCGCAGTATGCGTGGCCCGGCGAAACCCTGTGCCTGAAGGGAGGCAGCAAGTTCATCCGGTTCCGTCATTCCTTCAGGAATGGTCACCCATAACTGTCCGTCAATCCTGTCTGATCCCGGCAGGAAAAAGAAAGGCAATAGCTGCCGGGCATACTTTTCAAACAGCGAGGGTTCCTCAAAATGGAAACTGAACCGGATTGCAGGATTACGATCCAGAAATTGATAGAGCAGGTCGATGAAGCCGGAGTCCGGAGCAACAGTGATGAGGTTGACATAAGCAGCATTGCCGGCGGGCAACCCGCCAGCAGGCAACACGACAACCGGCAGGAAAAAAAGTCCTCCGGCGTCGTCCTTGTTCATATTATATGGTTGTTCCGTACTCAACTATCGCATTATAATTCGAGTTCTGTGATGCTGCCACCGGAAGCGGTGACAACTGCGCTCAACAGCCGTTCCCAGCTATGGGTAACGGTTTCACCTTCTTCGTCCATGACATTACCTTGTTCCATTGTGGCACGGATTTCAAGTGGTGAATACCGGGTAAAAAAATCACGTACCGGCCTCGCACTGCACCAGAACATCGTGCCTGCCACAAATTCCGTGACGCGGCCATTCAACCCATATCGTTCGGATAGCTGTTGCAGCAATGGGTTGGACGACCCATTCCGCATTACTGTGCCGGCTGCGGTAATGATTCCGATGCCAGGGTTTGCCCTGAACATGGCCAGTGCGCGGAGCACAAATTCCGGTTCCCCAATCCCTAACAATTTCCTGCTCCATGTTCCGGGATCCGGTTTTTGCGGACTCCGTTTATCATGGAGAAAAAGTAATGGTCCTTCCGCTCCCGTATTTTTCAGCCAGCTGTCCAGTAACAGGAGTTTGCCCCCGATATCTTTCCCGAGGTTCGGCGAAAACCGGAGATGGAAATCCTGCAAATCTTCCCCGGCCTTTTCTCTGAAAAGACGGGAGACTCCTGCTGCGGAAATCTCCTGGTTGTAGAGGCTGTTCTCCACAATATTATAATAGAGGTCAAAGGGATTCCGCCAGCCACGCAGCATTTCTGCCCACCTGGCATGATCTCCATAATAATTATGGAAAAAAACCGAAGCCTGTTTTCCCTTGTCCACTTGTTTATTTTTTGGCAACAATAAAACTCTGTTCCCCTCCGAGGTAGCCATATACATCGGACCAGAGTAGTAATACATATGCGTCCCTGAAACCTGCTTTCTTTAACTGCTCCAGAACCTCCCATCCAAATACGGTGTAACAGAGTATACCATCCCCATTTACCGGATCGCCATGATATTCCGGCTCGGTCAGGTATGTGATCGTTCCATCAGGGTCTTCCCTTGCTTTTACCAGGTTTGAATCCGCATTTATATCGAAAGGGAACGTGCCCATGAACATACCTCCGGATCGCAGCACACGGTACATTTCGGGAAACACCCTTTCATAATGCGGGATATGTTCAAGACATTCAAAAGACAGGTACAGGTCCGTGGACCCGGTTCCGAGCGAAAGGTTTCGCATATCCTCGTGATTGATCCCATTGACTATGGTGCCGGGTTCCATGTCCGGACCGAGGAATTCTGAACCCCGCAATCCGGCATAGCGTTGTTGGAGGAAACTGAACAAAGGAGTGACCTGTTCGGTCACGTAAATAATACTTTCCGGGTAAGGCTCCAGCTCCATGTCAAGCACATGCACCGAGGCACGCAGGCGGTTGTTGAGGCCTGTCACCGGACATACAAGACGTTCCCTCCAGTTAATATCTTCACCATTCCCGTATTGGTAATCCACCTGGAGATCGACAAAACTATCAGCCGGATAGGAAATTGCCCTGACCTTGAATTCCTTCTTCCCTTTCACCGTAACCGCCTGCTGCAGCGAAACCCGCCGGGCATACTCCGCCCTGTTTTTTTCTACATGGGTTATGTAGTCACTAAGACTTTTTAAACGATGAACTATCATTCTGGTTTGCGTGGTTTTTTGGAAATAAATGGCACGGATTGCCGGATAAAGGATTTGATCATCCTCAAGCGGCTTGTTGAAAGCGAGTACACTTCATGTTCAAGGCCTTTGTTATGCTTATCCAGTCGTTGTTGCTCGGAGATCGCGTGCTGTACCTGCTGCCGGAGGCTCTCCGATTCCCGTTGCCATTGATCCTGTTGTGTCCGGAGGTCATCGAGTTGTTGCTGGTCCTGTTCCTTTTCCCTCCGGAGGATTTCCATCTGCTGCTGATCCCTTTGCTGCTGTTGCAGGGCTTCGGTCAGCAATTCACTCGATTTGAGCAACTGCTCCAGGTGTTCCTTTCCCTTTGAAGCAAGGAGCTGCTGAATTTCCTCAACCGATGTTGATGTGCCGTGTCGAAGCATACGTTCAAGTTCCTCCAGCCGCAGTATTTCCGCTTTCAATGCG
This sequence comes from Chitinophagaceae bacterium, assembly GCA_004173355.1. Classification (GTDB taxonomy): domain Bacteria; phylum Bacteroidota; class Bacteroidia; order Chitinophagales; family Chitinophagaceae; genus JBEVJC01. The sequence continues at coordinate 10,698 of SEAD01000023.1, forward strand.
TTCAGATCCGCCTGGTGTTCATTAATCCGTACAAGGTCCTGGCTGGAGGGCCGAACCCTGAGACTGCTCAGTGCGTCTTTTGTGCTCCGCGTGTCGGTTGTACTGATTGCCCTTGCCAGCGTGGCATCCTCTTCATAGAAATGGTTTAATTCCTCGGGTGTCCCCGGGTAGTCGAGTAACCGGAAGACCCGTTCCATCAGGTAACCGGCGTCCGCGAGCTGGTGTTCTGCCGGTCGTGCGACACTCGCCAGTCTTGTCAGGGACACAAAAAGTGCCCTGAACAAAAGATAGGAGAGTGGCTGTGTGCTGCCGTTATCCAGTTCCAGATCAATAAATGTGGCCTTGCCTTTATGCTGCAACACATTGATCGGAATAGCGTCCAGGTATTTTCCTGGCAGTCGTTTGTCAAAAAGTATTTTATCGCCCTGCAGGAGCTGGGTATCACTTTCAGTTTGCAGGAGCCTGATCCATTCCCTCAACCATGCTGCCACCTGCTCAGCGGTCCATGATTCACGATTTACCAGTTTCACCAGTTCAAAATGATGGAGCACACCGGGAAGCATTTTTTCCTGTGCAGGGAAATTCACCAGACCCGGCGATGCATTTTCCTGTTCGCTGAGGAAACTGCGTTCGATCACACAGCCGGTACCGGTTGCATGGAAGGTAATAGACTTACAGAATTCCTTGCGACGCTCCGTAGCATATTGCTGCAGGAGGATATCCGCCGGTTCCCTCTGTACGGCGTCAGGCATCCAGGAAAGCACACAGAACGAATTGGTAAGCTCGCCAAGCAAACCATTGGCGGCTACCAATGGGAGTGATTTGTCCAGGGAAAAAAGCGGCACCTGTTTCTGCTGATCCTTGAAAGAAATATTGGAGAAAATGCTTTGCAGCTCTTCGCGGCCGAGCACCTCCTGTCCCTCAAACTTCGGATACACAACCATGGACGGAAGCTTATAATCGGGAAAGGGGAGGAATACCTCATTGCGCGGAAAACCGGCGTCAGCAAGGATTGACAGCAGTTGCTTCCTGCCCCAGGTGTTAGCCTCGCCACGCTGGTAATTGTCATTGACATTGTGCATCAGCACCCCATTGTGATCCTCGGCAAAACCGGAAAGGTATTTTAACCCAAGCTGGTTTTCGATCGCAGTGATCATAAAACCGTCCTTCTTCAGCAGGCTCTTCAGCACTGAAAGGAAAAACTGCGGCTCGTCCGGATGTTTTGAATACTTGGTTGCATATTCAAGCACGCCTACCTGGATGATCCCGTCGTATTCATTGCTTCCGGAGAACGACTCAAGGTCATCACAGAAAACAGTTACCTCAGGCAGGTCGCGGCAACGTTCTGCGGCAATCCGTGCACGTTCCATACTGGGTTCAACCGCATGTACAACCGCTCCGCATTCGCCAAGGAAGCGGGTGATCGGTCCTGCTCCACACCCTGGTTCAAGTATTTTTTTCCCTTTGAATAATGCGACAAAGGGCCGAAGGAGGTTAGCCCGTTTTTTGGAAAGGGAACAGAGACTGACCCAGTCAAAGATTTCCTTTTCCAGTTCGTCCGAAAGAGACGAAAGGTCACCCGCCCTGAGCACCGACTGGTAAATCCGTTCTTCCACAGCCGTACCGTCGGAATAGGGGATCCTGTAATTGTAGTCAGGACGTTGCCAGACTTTGTACTCCTCATTAAACTGGTAATCCGTAGTCTTCTGCATTATGATTCTGTTTATCTCCTGATAGTAATACTTATGAAAGGGAACGATAAAACCCTTACATCCGGTGATGCATCAAAAACCTCTCCGGTTAATCGCGCGCGGCTGATCAAACCCTTGCCTGATGCGTAACTCACATAGCGGAATGTATCCCCGCTGCGGTTCACGTGCCGGAGTGTAACGACTGTACCATCGCCCTGCTCCACATGCAATACCGGAACCACCGCCGCTGCCTTTTGGGGAAGGGTGGTTTCGAGGACAAATACAATGCTGTCACTGAAGTTAAGGCCTCCGGGAAATCCGATTTCTGCATTCCCGTTTGTCCATCTCATTATGCCCTCCGCATCATAAAACCCTTTTACCGGCAATTGCGAAAGGTCGTCGGCCGATAGCCTTACTTCCTTTCCGGAAAGGTTGATCCGGTTATAGTCCCGGAAGCCGGCTGCAATCGCAGCATCCAGTGTGCGTAATGAGTCCTGCAGGAACAGCGGAGTGATATCAACAAGGCTGTCACGCATCAGGATCAGCTGTTCATATTGGGGATCAAATCGATGGGCAACCCCTGAAAGGCTGTCTCCGGTATGGTGTATAACACTGTCTTCGAATACGAAAGTTTTGGGATCCTCCAGGTAGGTGAACAGATAGCCGCCCCCAAGAACCCAGTTCACCCCGCTTTCCACATTGGGATCACGTTTCTGTTCCCAGAGATAGATCTTTTTTGTTTCCGGACGGATCTGGTCTGCGGCGAGCGCCGTTTCAAATCTTGAGGCGAGTTTTTCCGAGTGTACCAGGTAAATATTCTGTGCGCCTTTGTAGAGATAATTGTGGTTGACAAAAGCGCCAACAAGGAGATATCCAAACACTACAAGGTTGCGCTGGTTTGTCCTGAGCGGCAGGTCCGTAATTGCCAGCACCGCCATCATTACCGATATCGCCATTGGTGCAACGAGCCACCGGTGTTCAAGCCGGATGGTAACCACCGCTGGCAGCAACGTTGCCCCAAAAATGCACGACAGACAGAGGAATATGGCAAACCGGTTTTTAACAGCGGACTCATCCTCCCGGTATGCCCTGTCTACCCTGAGGAGATAAGCCACAAGGATAAACACAGCCGAGAGAACAAACAGGATTGCCGCAGCTTTCACGACCATCCGCGCCTGCGAAAAATCAATACCCGCCAAGTGTTGCGGGCCCTCATTGATGTTAAAAACCGACAATAATGCTTCTTTGAGGAATTGCAGGATTGAAGCGGAAGACACGCTGATCTCCGTTCCCGAGGTGCCGACCATAAACGGGATCCTGATGATGAAGATTTTTATGGCAACGTTTAACAGGATTGAAATAACAGCGGCAGACGCAATTAGCCCACGCCCTTTCCATCCATTTCCCCTGAGCACCGGCGACAGCAGTGCGGCGAGCGCGATGACCGGGAAAAGGACGAGGTAGCGCTCATGCGTATACATCGCCAGGTTTGCAAACAACAGGGATAACCAGAAATTTTTCAGCGGGCCCGGCCCAGGGTGGACAGGCTCCTGCAAAGCCCTGACCAGCGATGCTGTAGTGAGCAGGGCAAACAGAAATCCCATTCCCTCCAGGGCACCACCATTCATCAGCTGGGTCATGCTGAAAAATGAAAACCGGGAAAACCCGACAAGCAGGCCCGCCAGTACCGCCAGCAGTGCCGATTTTGTGATCAGTCTCACGGTCCATGCCGTGGCAAAAACACAGGCAGACTGCACCAGCACATTAAAAATATAGTAGGCATGCAGGTGACGGCCAAACAGGCTGATCATCCAGTGTATATTGAGTCCGTGGACCGGTCGGTACTTATGGCTCAGGTTGGGCAGGTTGATTTTCTCAAGGGTACCATTCAGTGCCTGGTAATCATGGTAGATCAGCAGGTCGTCGCCATAAATAGTACCGGTCTTCCAGTTAAGGAAGTACAGGTAAACCAGCACCGGTGCGAAAAGTAAAAATGCCGGCACCAGGTATTTCTCGGGCCGGCCCCTTTCTGTCTGCATTCCTTTTTATTTTTTCAAAATGATGGTATATCCGAGCGGATCGTCTGTAGATCCCATCCCAAACCAGAGTGAGAGATGTGAGAGTATTATAAAAAATGCCACCAGCGGCAGGAAAATAATCCAGATTGGTACCAGTAACAACCGGGCATTCCAGCCAGGAAATAACCCCCGCACGGTCGCAACAATTATTTTCGAGCCGATTACGGCGAGGTCATTGCCTCGGGGCGAGATCCGGACAGTGGAAAACGCGGCGAACATCGTGCGGAGCGTGCTGGGCGTGTAACGGAAAAAATCATAGGGAATGTAGTGGTAGCGGGCTGACCAGGGTATGGTCACCAGAACATCTGCACCGGGTTTGCATGTACGCCAGATTTCATTTACGAGAAACTGATAATCGGCGACATGTTCCAGCACTTCCGTGCAGATCACTGCATCAAACGTCCTGTCACCAAAAGGAATGTTGCTGCCGTCAAAAAATGTAACATCCGGATTATGGTAACCAAACGCCGTGGCTCCTTCGATATCAATGCCGTGGTAGTTCACCTTCGATTCATCCAGGTAAAAACGGTAGGGCGATTGCCCGCATCCGACATCAAGCAATTTGCCCCTGTAGGCAGGAAGCTCCCGCCGGACATCGCGTACGATGGTGAGGAATTGCAGGTCGAGGACCATACGGCCATAATATTTCAGCTTGCCGATGAATCCTGTGGGCGGTGTGTTGGACACCGGCTGGAATCCCTCCCTGGGCGCTGCAGTATGTATTATTTCAGGCATCTGCGGTTATTAAAATTGACTGGCTGATTACCTTAAGCGGTGTTTTCTCCAGCAGGTTCCCAACCACGATCGATGGCCGGATGAGGAAAGAGGTAACACCGGGCAACAGGAAGTCCTTGTAACGGGTATCAATATTCCTGAAACCCGCCGATTTCAGCTTTGCATTGATAAATGATCTGGAAAAAGCCATTTCATCGGGTTCCAGTTTCGCCCACTTCCGCATAGGAGCCACTTTAAAAATTGCGGCCACATATGGATTATAGATATTCGGCTCCATGAAAATGATGCGGCCTTCCGGGCGCAGCAGTTTACGGAACGACTGCAGCACTGCGTCCAGGTTATAGTACAGGTGATGGAGGATGCCATTGCCAATTATGTAATCATACTGATCATTAATCCCCGACGCTTCGGTGTTGAAATCAATCGTGTCGTATACGAGGTTGGATAGCGGGTATTTTATCCTTGCTTCCTCAATGAATGGTACGCAGAGATCTGAACCAGTAACCTGCATTCCCGTTTGGCGGGCAATATACCAGGATACAAAACCGGTACCGCATCCGATTTCCAGTACCTTTTTGTTTTCATCGCGATCCATAAGATCGATCATCCACTGCGCGCGCCGCTCCATTCTCTTTCTGAGTGCAGGAGTTTCCCTGAATCCCTGGTTGTACCCGCGATCATCCACTATTGACGTCTTGTTTTCAAGCATCCTGAACAGATTGTAAAATTCTTCTTCTGATATATTTAGGTCGTTTTTTTACTTCTTCGAGGATTTTTGCCTGGTATTCACCAAGTATGGATACAGCCAGCATATTCAGTCCGCCGAAGAAAAGCACCAGTACGATTATGGTTGTAATACCATGCGGAACGGGTGTGCCCGCCAGGTATAAAATAATCTGCAGCAGGGCTGCCAGTAATGACACTGCGGTCAGTGTCCATCCCAGGTAAGTCAGCAGTTCCAGCGGAACATAACTGAAAGAGAAAATCGCTTTTCTTGCCCATCCGATATTTTTCCGCCAGTTGTTGGTAGTGGTACCAAACATGCGCTCGGGCCGTACATACGGCACACCTACCTGTTTGAAACCTACCCATGCCCGCAGGCCGCGGAGGAACTGGTCCGTTTCGGGCAGCCTGACCAGTTCGGTAACCACTTTGCGGTCCATCATGGAAAAATCCCCGGCATCAAGTGGTATCGGTACATAGGACAGATTGCGGAAGATGCGGTAAAAAACTTTATACAGCCGGACCAGGAACCGGTTGCCCTCTCGTTTCACACGCTGTCCGTATACCACATCAAATCCCTCCTTCCAGCGGGTATAAAAATCCGCGATCAGCTCTGGCGGGTCCTGCAGGTCACCATCCATCAGCACTACCACATCACCGGTTGAAATCTCCATACCGCTCATGAAAGCGCTCTGCGATCCGAAATTCCTTGAATGTTCAATCCCGATCACATGCTTGTCTTTATGCACCAGGCCTTCCAGGATATCATTTGTGTTGTCGGGGCTGGCATCATTCACAAAAATGATCTCATAATCGACATTGATCTGCTGGCACACTTTCACAATCCGCTCATACATGATCGGAATTGCCTGCGCGTCCTTGTAGCACGCGATGACGGCGGTTACTTTATGTACGACAAGATCCTGGAATAATTTTTTTTCGTACAGGGGTTTTGAATACTGCTTCTGCCATTCATATGTTTTCAGCAGTCCTTCTTTCAGTGGAGTGAGCGATTCCCAGCCCAATGCTTTCTTTGCATATGCGGCATTACCGTACCATTCCCTGAGGTCCCATTTACGATCGGCAAACTCGCCCCAGACAGGCTCCCGGGAAATATTGAAGATTTCCGCTGACACTTTCGCTATATCGCTGATAGTTGTTTTTTTATTGGAGGCAATATTGATCGACTTGCCGCCGATCTCTTCATAATCGGCATTGGCTGCCAGCAGCGTTGCGTAGATGGCATCATCTATATATACAAAGTCGCGTGAGATGGCTGGCTGCACCAGCGGTGGGTAGGTGCCCTGCATTCCTTTTTCAATGATCTGCGGTATGAGACGGTCCGGTTCTTCGTATTCCCCGTAAATGGAATAGTAACGAAGATTGACTACAGGTACCTGCAGGATAGTGCCATAGTAACGGATCATCTGCGCAGCTGAAGCTTTTGTCACAGAATAATGGCTGTTGGGCATCAGCTCGGCATTTTCAAGTGGCTCTTTTGCATTCAGTCCATATTCCGAGGAACTGCCGGCATGCACAAATGCGCGGAGGTTGTATGCGGATGATACCTGCAGGAGGTTGAGCAGCCCGATCACATTCGTCTGGTATGTCAGCTTCACATCCGATTGTTTGGAATACGCCCCATAGGCTGCCAGGTGAAAGATGGTCCGGAATTTATACTTCGAAAAAATCCGTTCGATATCGGTTTCCCTTGTGATATCGGCATACAGAATCCGGTCTTCACGAAGGTCGTCGATCCTCCAGGGAATAAATGGTTGCTTTGAAGTGACAGCGTATACATCGTCGCGCTGCGCCAGGATAAACCGGAAAAGATTGCTTCCGATAAATCCTCCCGCGCCAAACACCACTATTGGACCCTGCAGCCTGAGTATTTCCTTTTTTATAAGATTGGATAACATATTTTATCAGCTTAAAAATTCAGTCAGACTTTCCAGCAAAGCATTTCCTCCCAGGGAATTTTCTTCCTGGTGCCAGGCTTGTGAACCATACTTTCCACTTGGATAACCCGAAGCGTAGAGCGTGTGGTACCCGATTGGCACGGTCAGCGTTTTCAGCAGCAGGCTTGCCAGGGTCTCATGCATACCACACTGGCCCTGGTGCTCTTCTATAGTAATCAGCTTCCGTGTAGTTGTTATGGCCTCTGTCAGTCCGGCCGGGAGTTCCCTGACGGGGAACTCACTCAGTAACCAGACCTCCAGCTGACCTGTTACCGATTCCGGGAGTTTCGAAAGGTTTTCCACCACAGACCCGGTACCTACAACTACCGCCCTCCGATCTGCACCTGCAGCCAGTTTCCGCCACTGCGCAAATCCTGCAGTAGGCTGGTTTGACGCAAGATTCAGCCGCAGGTAGTTGGGCATCGGATCACTGATCATTTTTTCGAGCGCGGCACCGACATCACTTCCCGTGAATGGCACAAATACTTTCATATCCGGCAGGATCCGCATCGATCCGATATCTTCTATATTGTGATGTGAGCTTCCCATTATCCCATATCCATACCCGCCGCCATTCGCCACAATTTTAACCGGAAGTTTGTGAAGGCAGATATCATTACGGATCTGCTCATACGGACGTAGTGTGACGAAAGGGGATATGCTGTAAATGATGGGTATAAACCCTTCATGGGCGAGACCTGCGGCGATGCTTGCCATGTTCTGCTCTGCGACCCCGACATTGATAAACCGTTCGCCCAGTATCTCCCGCACTTTTTCAAGTGCCATAAATCCAAGGTCGCCGGTCAGGAACAAAACCCGCTCATCGTTTTGCGCAAGCCGCACTACAGCATCAGCAAATTCTTTTCTCATGCGGGTATTATTAATTTATTGAAATCCTCCTCTGTAAGCGGAAGGTAATGGCAATCCACTGTATCCTGCAGCAGGAGTTCGCGGCCTTTAACCGTGTTACAGATTACTGCCAGCGGCTTTTGTTTGTCCCATCCGTTTACGGCCGCCTCCATTGATTCAAAATCGTGGCCATCTGCCTTTGCAACGGTAAAACCAAAAGCTTCCAGTTTCTGGTCGAGGGGCTCCATACGGATCACATCTTCTGTGCGACCGAATCCCTGGATAAAATTGCGGTCTATCATCCAGATCACATTTGTCAGGTTGTGGTGACTGATAAACATCGCAGCCTCCCAGATGCTGCCTTCATTCAGCTCGCCATCGGACGTAAGACAGAATATCTGTTTACTGGACTTGCGCAGCCGTGCTGCCAGTCCGAGCCCGGCGGCCACTGATAAGCCGTGGCCAAGACTGCCGGTGGCAAAGGGAATCGACCGGACCTTTCCTACCGGCGGATGCGCGGGCAGCATCGTAGCATCCCTGTAAAAACTGCTGATCTCCTCGCGGCTGATTTCCCCGGCCTGGGCCAGTACACTGTACAACAATGCGGCAGCATGCCCCTTCGACAGGATCATATCATCCCCTGCGCTATGCAACCTGAACCGTATAAAGACGAGCATTTCCAGGCAGGACAACGAGCACCCCACATGGCCTGCGTTGGCAGACCTGTACATCCGGACCAGCCTGTCCCTTACTTCATCCCTGATTTTTTCCAGCATACACGGCTATTTTATTTTTTCAGGCAATTCCTGTCATAATTGTTTTCATTTCCTTTTCCACCACATCCACATAAAAACCTGCATTGATATACCTCACTGATGTTTCACTTATCTGCTGCAACGCTTCATCTGTGGCTCCATACAACGCCAGCACCTGTTTCCCGAATCCGGCTGCATCATCCGTGGCGCGGACCACATCATCTATACCAGGTAATCCTTCCGTGCCGATAGAAGTACTCACGACCGGCAACCCATGAAAAAGGGCTTCGACGGTTTTTCCTTTCACACCTGCTCCGTACCGGAGCGGGATAATAACCATCCTCACGGATGCATATAACTTGGCAAGCTCTTCCTCCGTCACAAAACCAGGCACTTTTACACTGGCGGAAGCCATATCCAGTATTTCCTGAGGAGGATTCGAACCGGCTATGATCAGGCGGACACCGGGTAATGCTTCACTTACTGCGGGCCATACGTCAGACATAAACCATTTTACGCCGTCTGCATTCGGACCGTGTCCAAAACCCCCGATGAATAAAAGGTCCTTTCGCTGGCTGAATCCGGATGCAGGCACGGCCGGTATATCATAGATGTAGGGCTTGATCGCATGCACCACACTGCTGACACCGAGGGAGCGGATAATAACGGCTTCATCCTCACTGGGGGTGAGTACCAGATCGGCGTGGTTGAACAGGTACATCTCCGTCTTTTTCCACTTTTCTGCAGATTCCAGCTGCTCCGGCCTGCGCTCCAGTTCATACTGCCGCATCTCCCTCATGAAATGCAGGTCATGGCCATAGTACAATATTTTACACGATGTATTCTTGCGGATGAAATCGATGTATTTAATGGAGATATGCGGCCGGTGCAGCCACACATAGTCGATGTATTTTTTATTGTCAAGTACCCACTGGCTCCAGTTGCGGGAAGCATGTTCACCATATAAAACTTCTATGCCCAGCTGGCCGAGTACGGTAGTATATGGTTCATGCCGGTAAAAATTATCGCCGATGAATTTGACATTGTAGCCGAGTTTAACAAGAAGGCGCAGGTAATGGAATACGGTCCTGGAACCGGCATCCTTATCGAAATGGGGTACATAGTGATCGATCACCAGTATCGTCTTCCGTCCCCTGCTCCGGTCACGTGCAATAAACACATCTTCGCCGTTGGGAAACTGATCCCGGTCGAGCACATCCTTCCATTTCTCCCTGAATTTTGCATTGTTTATCCGCTGCAGCTCCCGACTCCGCTCGGACCCATGCGATGATCCTTCGAAATGAAGGAGCTGTGACGCTGGCTGGTAGACCACGCGATATCCCCGTTTCCTTATTTCAAATGCAAGGTCAGAATCTTCACTGTAGGCAGGCCGGTATCGTGGATCAAAACCGCCGATTTCATTCCAGAGTGCCGTTCGCACAAGGATACTTGCTCCGGAAATGTAGTCGACATCCTTTACATAATTAAACTGTGGAAGCTGCGGATCCTGTGAGTGACCATAATTCCAGCCAGATGCATCCTTCCAGATAATGCCACCGGCTTCCTGCAACCGTCCATCGGGATAAATTAATTTGCTTCCCGTCATCCCGATCTGCGGGTCGCGATGCATCAGCTTCACGAGACTATCAAGCCATCCCGGAAGCACCTGTGTATCATTGTTCAGGAAAAGTACAAACGGACTTTTTACTTCGCTGGCAGCAAGGTTGCAGTTTTCCAGGAAACCCGTATTCTCTGCATTCCGGCGGATGGTGATATTGCTGATGATTTCCGCAGCCCCGGTGGTGCCGTCAGATGAATTATCATCGGCCAGGATAATATGATAGGAGACCCCAAGGGCATTCACCCTGACTGACGCCAGGCAACGATATGTCAGTTCCCAGCTGTTGTAAACGGGTATGATGATAGTGACTTCCGGATTGATAAACACAGGGAATTCGATAGGGTCAAAACTGACCGGACCTGAATCGGCAGCAACAGTCGATGTAAATACCGGAGAAGTCACAATTGTTTTTTTCCTGCCGCGCACACGGTTGAAAACAGATCGCAGCAGCCGGTATTGCGGTGAACCCTCACGGAGCACCCTCCCTTTTAAACGATAATATACCTTGAGCAGACGGAACCCCTCTGACTCATAAATTTCCTGCAGCCGGGCATTGGCTGCATCCAGCTGGTGTCGTTGTTGTGTGACCAGCTGCTTCTGGGCTTCCAGCAGGAGCACGGCATTCTCTGCTTCAATCCTGGCATCTTCAGGTTTTGTGTTCCGGTCAGCAGCCGTGATCGCCTGCACTTGTGTCTCAGGCTCAACCGGCAACCTGGCTTGTACAGTATCCAATCTTCCATCATCCGCGAAAGCAACTGGAGGCAACGAATCATTGTCACCGGTCTTATTGAGCCGATCCCCGAAAAAAATTGAACTGATGGCGGCAGGGGCCTCGCCGGCATCCGAACAAACCGCTAGAAGGAACGCAGGCGCAGAACCGCCCGTTACAGGCACGGGACTGCCGGCCATAACCATCGTATACTCCGGCAGGATAACACTCGCAGCGCCGGATTGCTGCCTGAACAACCCGACATGCACAAAAAAACGGTTCAGGAACCGGTCCCATTCACCGATGGCGGTTTTGTGTTCTTCCGGTGAAACGTTATCCGTGCGGATAGACAGGACCGCAGTGCCGCCATGGCGGATGACGCGACGGATATCCCGGATACATTTATCGCGTGTACTTTTATCGCCAAGTGCAGGAAGTTCGACAGCCAGCAGGAGGTCGGCAGAACCCGACACTGCCTGGATCCCGGTGGCCGGATCGTAAGTCAGGGGAACAGGATCCTTATGGCTTAGCTGCTTCAGTATTGTATTAAGGTGGGTAATTCGCAGCGCATCATCATCTTCCGGTTGCCGACCGGATAGTTGGATAAAATCGCCATTCATTTCCATCTTTTCCAAAATAGATTCAGTTAGTAAATTTTGAGAAAATGCTTTTATGCACGCAGCGTTGCCAGGTATTCAATCAGTCCTTCCTTCCAGGAAGGCATACTGTCAATACCGGCGCTTCTGATCTTGCTGTTGTCAAGTACGGAGTAAAACGGGCGCTTCACCACCATCGGGAAATCATTTACACTTGCCTTATGCAGGGGCGTTTCGAGTTTCATTTCATCCCAGATGGTACGGGCAAATTCGTACCACGAAACTTCCCCACCGGCACTGAGGTGATATAGTCCGAATGCATCAGTATGGATCAGTCGTGCTACAGCCTTCGCAATATGCAATGTTGGAGTCGGAGCCAGCACTTCATCTGTCACCACCCTCACTTCAGGTTTTTCAGCCGCAAGCCGGAGCATCATCGATACAAAATTGTTGCCTTTTGCGCGGGAGGGCACAGTGCCATAAATACCGGATACCCGTACCACATAGGAGAGGTCGCTGTAGTTCAATACAAACTGCTCACCAGCCAGCTTGGTTGTGGCATACACATTTAAAGGATTCGGGCAATCCGTTTCCAGGTACGGCTGCTGTTTGCTGCCATCAAAAACATAATCGGTACTGAAGTGCATGAGCCGTATACCCAATGATGATGTGATCCTCGCGAGGTTGAGCGGCGCGCTTCCATTTATCAGGAAAGCTTTGTCAGGGTAGTTCTCTGCTTCAGGTACCACATGGTATGCTGCAGTGTTGAGAACGATGTCAGGTTTTATTGCAGAAAAAACTTCGCGCAGGTTAACGGGATCGGTGATTTCGATATCAGCATGTGTGAGCCCCGTCACTTCCTCTGTCGCTGATAAAATATTCACGAGATCTGTCCCTAACTGGCCGTTTGAACCTATGATTGCAACTTTCATCGTTTCATTTTTCCCTGTGCATTATGTAAGCAGCAGGGATTGGATAATGGTAATTAGAATGGGCATGGCAAAAATATGATTTTACACCCTTGCACCGTTCAAATAAATTTGCCGGATACAATCCGGCAGCACACTAAAATAATCTTAAGTTGGATTACTTCCTCCACAGCTTCTGGCGAAGCGTGCCGAACAGACTTCTTTTTTCGTAAGTCCGCTTGTACCACTCGATATCCTGTGCAAGGCGATCAAGATCACCAAGCAGTTTGTTGATCAGCTGGCGATTTCCTTCACCGGTACGCATACACTCTGCGAGTTTTGTATTGGTCTCGAGCACGACACGGTTCTTATCTTCCACAAGCGCCTGCAGGCGCTGGATTTCGGCCTCCTGTCGTTCAATGGTATTCTGTTTCCCGATAATCTCCATGTCCAGTTTTTGGTCAATGATTTCCAGCGATTGCTGGATCTCCTCGATCTTGTCCTGGCCCACCAATTGTTTTGTCGTTATTGATATCGAATCTTTCATAGTAAGCTTTTAATTAAGCAAGCGTCCATTTTGCACGATTGCTCCCAGCTGTTAATATTGAACCTGCATACAATTCGCGGTAACTCTTGAAATTCTCCGCCATATCAAATTCATCCCGGCAGATTTCGGCCGAATATTTTCCCATAATATCCAGCATCTCCGGATTGTTCTGGTACTGCATGATCTTGATGATCGCTTCCGATGCATTCCTGAACAGGTCACCATTCAGGCCCGTTTTTACCAGGTCGATATTGCCGGTGCATTCACTAAGCAATACCGGCTTCTTCAGCGCCAGTGCTTCAAGGGCTGCAAACGACATGCCTTCATAATCTGAAGTGGAAAGATATATATGCGACGCCGCTACATAATCATGCACGCCGCTTTTATCCAGCCAGCCGGTGACTGTTATATTCTTCGAAGTAAAATTATGTTTCGAACTGCCATCACCGATCCAGATAAATTCAATACCCGGTACATCCTGGAAGTATCCGGCAATGGTATTGAAGAGAGCCGGGTTCTTCTGCTTCTCGATACGGCCACTCGTCACAATCCTGAATTTGCCGTCACGCAGTTTCAGCCTGCGTTCCGGACGTTCCTTCACGTTAATGCCGTTGTTTATATAATCGGCTTTTATACCCATATCCAGGTAGTGTTGAAGCTCTGAAGGGGAACAGCACACCACGTTACCGCCGAAACGGTTGCCCAGTTTTTCCAGCTGCCTGTAAATAAAACGGGACACCTTATTGGAGGCTGAAAGGAATGACGCCCCATTCGGGGTATAAAACACATTTTTGATACCGACCATCCGGCAGGCCATGCGGCCCAGCAATCCACTTTTCGACGAATGCAGGTGCACGGCATCAATCATCTCCTTGGCTTTCAGCCGACGGAGGATCTTGAATAACTCAAAAAATGCGAGGAAATCCTTGGGAATATTGATCGAACGCTGGGCAGATCGCCAGCGGATAAAGCGCACATTTCCCCTTGGGAAATTTTTCTTGACCATATCGGCCGGAATCTCCTCCTTCCGCTCGCCATGAACGACGATGTGAAGGTCGTCGGGCATTGATTCTGCCAATGACTTGACAAAAACCGCTATCCCGCCGGCAAATGGTTCAACAATATGCACAATTATCATAACTACACAGTTTTCTGATGCAGGCAACAGGTTGGTTTCTGTTACCTATATACTAATTCCGTCCGATACGGAAGGGGGTTCAAACCTGCCGTCGATCCGGGTGACCTGGCTAACATAACCTACGGCGCATATAATGATGCCAGACCGTAAAAATTACATTCACCTGCTACTAAAAAAGGTGGAAAATCAGTTAACTAAAGCCTCAACGAAAAAAGTATATATGACCAGCAACTACGTTGACAAAGATTGAAAAAGAAACGTTGCTTAAACGTTTCAGGCTTTTTTCTTCTTGAGCCACAAAATTAACCCTTTAGGCAGAAGAAACAAGCCTGCCAGGCGCAAGAAACCCCTTAATTTCAAAAGCCCGGATACGCCAAAACTACTCACCACCCGCCATCTCGCCGCTAGTTGTTTACCCTTATTGGCAAACGAAATACCGCGTTTATTGATCTCGCAGGTCACCAGGAATTCGGCAATCATCCCTACTTTACCGTGTTTCATCAGGGTCCAGAAAAACGCATAGTCCTCGGCCAGCTCAAACCCTTTGGGGTAAAAACCGGTTGCGCCAAGCATACTGGTCCGGAACATAACGGTAGGGTGTATGAAAACATTGCGGTGGTACATTTCTCTAATGATATTCTCATTAGATATTGCCGTTATATAACGGTACTGTTCACCCGTATCATAATCCCTGAAAAAACACCAGGTTCCCGTCAGCACAAGACCGGGGTCAGACCGCATCCGCAACACCTGTTTGTCGAAACGCGAGGGGTCACATACATCCGCACAATCCAGCCGCGCAACAAACTCCGTGTACAGGTGCTCCAGGATCCAGGCCAGTCCGGCGTTCAGTGCATTCGTGATACCCTGGTTATGCTCCAGCCTCAACACTTCAACCCTCATTCCCATGCCAATACCGTGCTGGATTTTAGCGGGCGAAACGGGCACGGCACTTCCATCATCCACCGCCAGCACCATGAACGGTCCACCGGTGTAATTGACCGTCCGCAGGGAGCGGATCAACCCTTCCTCGTTGTTAAAACAAGGCATGAGCAGGCAGAAATCAAGATTGGGACGGACAGCCATGGAGATCGCTAGTGCTTTTTGTATGAATCCGGAAGTTTCACAGACCGGCGGCAGATATACGCATGCCACAGGATCATGCTGGCAATAGTACGCCATGGTTTCCATTCTGCAGCAATGGCCGCAAGGGTTTCGCGGGTCACGGCAGCGTCCAGTTTCTTTTCAAACCGGAGACTGTTGACCAATGCGATATCCCCCAGGGGGAAATAATCGGGCGACTGCAGGCAGAACATCAGGTACACATCCACCGTCCAGTCGCCAATCCCCTTTACTTCCTTCAGCCTGGTCCTGATTTCATGATCCGCCAACCCGGACAACCCGGCGAGATCAAGCCGGCCGTCCATGATCCGCCCTGCAAGATCGCGGACATAAGCGGTCTTCTGCCGGCTGAAATAACAGCCGCGCAGTTCCCCGTCGGTCATTGACAACAATGCCGGCGGGGTTATTTCACCAAGGAAATCTTTCAGTTTTGTAAAGGCAGCAAAGGCCGAAGCAAGCGATACCTGCTGCTCCAGGATAATCAGTACAAGGGTGGGAAAACCTTCCTCCCGTTCCCACATCGGGGGGTAGCCATAACTCTCCACCACGCGCCTGAGGTCAGCGTCCCGTGATGTTAGTTCGTCGACCGCAGACCGGAAATTTTCCCTTGTAAAACGGTTGATCATTTTTTGATAAACGCCGCAATAGCCGCACGGCTCTGCTCACCCAGCACCAGCCTGCCGCTGATAGCTGCGCGTGTTTCCAGCAATTCATCCCAGTGTTCAGTCCCCGCCCAGGCCACTTTTTTCAATTCGGCCATCGCTTCAACAGATGAATGGGAAAGGTTATTGAGCAGCCGCGCAATGGATTCGTCCATGCTGTCCGTGGTTGGATGCACTTCGGCAAAAAGTCCTTTACGGCGTGCCCATTCGGAGTTGCGCCACATGCCTGCATCAATTGCCAGCTGGGTAAATGCGGATAATCCTATTTTCCGTTCCACTGCCGGTCCGACTACAAAGGGTCCGATCCCGACAGACAGTTCACTCAGTTTTATTTCCGCGGGTTCTACCGCAATGGCATAATCAACCGCAGCGGCAATACCTACACCACCACCTACACATTTGCCATGGATCCTTCCGATGATCAATCTCGGACAATGACGCATTGCATTGATCACTGCGGCGAAACCGGAGAAAAACCGAAGGCCTTCTTCCTTTGTGGTAATTGCTGCCAGTTCGTTAAATGATGCACCTGCGCAGAATACATCACCAGGTGATTTCAGGAGGATCACTTTTGTGTCGGGGTCAATCCCGGCCGCGTGGATAGCTGTTGCCAGTTCTTCCAGGAGTCGCAGCGGGAGCGAGTTTCCCTGTGGGCTGAAAAATTCGATATGAGTTACGCCATGATGCAGTTCGGCTTTTACATAGCCTGTAGTGTTCTCCATTCTTTTAGTTTGCTTTTCGTTTAACCATTGTCAGTATTGTTGCTACCCCTACCATGGGTTCTTCGGTTGTGTCCAGTATTTCAACATACCATTTTACAATGCCCCTGTTGATATCGTCCTCTTCTTTTTTATCATTCGGCAATTTTTCCTTACAGGTAAACCGCACAAAGATTTCAGTGCCGGGATACACGGGTTTGGTAAACCGCAATTCATCGATACCATAATTCAGCAACACGGGATTTTTTTCATACCCGTCCACAAACAATCCCGCCGCTATACTCATCAGCAGGTATCCATGGGCTACCTGTTGTTCGAACATCGTGCCGGTAAAATCCGTGTCCCGGATATGGGCGTAAAAATGGTCGCCACTAAGATCGGCAAATTGATCGATGTCTTGGCTGGTCACTACCCTTTTTGCGGTTACAATCTGGTCGCCGATCACCAGTTCATCATAATCCTTCGTGAACGGATGTTTGCCCGGATCCTTACCCAGCGCATAGGGCTGGTACACGTCAGTAATTTCCGTCAGCATGGTGGGCGAACCCTGCAGGGCAGTCCGCTGCAGGTAATGTTTTACTCCCCGGATGCCGCCCATTTCCTCGCCACCACCCGCGCGGCCCGGACCACCATGCACCAGCAGCGGAAGGGGCGAACCATGTCCGGTCGATTCTTTTGCACAGGACGCATCCAGCACCAGGATCCGTCCATGGTGGGTGGCTGCACCCGTTACATAACTGCGGGCCTGTTTTGGATCGGCGGTTACGATGCTCGACACCAGCGATCCCCTGCCCATGCGGCTTAGTTCAATCGCTTCGTCCATATTTTTATAGGGCATGATCGTGCTCACCGGTCCGAATGCTTCCACTTCATGGGTAGCCAGATTGGTAAATGGTGAATCATTGAGCAGCAGTAATGGTGAAATAAAGGCCCCCTTTTTTGCATCGGCATCAATCACGTCCACATCATCCGGATTGCCATAAAGCAGGCTGGAAGAAACCAGCAACTTATTTACCTGCTGCCGCACTTCGTCGCGCTGCGTTTGTCCGGCGAGGCTCCCCATCCTCACGGTTTCGTTTAATGGGTTCCCGATGCTGGTGGAAGACAAGGCCCCGGTGATGGCTTTCCACACATCTTCCATTTTATTTTCCGGGACAAAGATCCGGCGGATAGCGGTGCATTTCTGTCCGGCCTTCGCAGTCATTTCGCGTTTCACTTCTTTTATAAAAATCTCCCATTCGGGTTTACCCGGCACCACATCCCCACCCAGCACGATACAGTTGAGCGAATCCGCCTCCATCGTAAATGGCACGGAACCCGCCAGCACAGCGGGGTGCGAGCGGAGCTTCAGTCCGGTGGACGCACTGCCCGTGAAGGTCACCACATCCTGCGAGTCCACATGGTCGAGCATATCACCTGCACTACCGCAGACCAGTTGTATGGCCCCTTCGGGAAAAATCCCTGACCGGATGATCTCGCGCACTACTGCTTCGGTAAGGAAGGAAGTGACCGTAGCCGGTTTCACAATCGCGGGCATCCCGGCAAGCAGGTTTACCGCTATTTTTTCCAGCATACCCCATACGGGGAAATTGAATGCATTGATATGGATGGCCACCCCTTCCTTTGGTGTGAGGATATGGGTGCCCATGAATGTATGGTTCTTTGAAAGGTCATGCGCCTCGCCATCGATGCAGAAGGTCTGGTCGGGAAACCGGCGGCGGAGCGATGCATTGGCAAAGAGGTTGCCGATGCCCCCTTCGATATCCACCCAGCTGTCGGCTTTTGTGGCGCCGGTCTGGTAACTGATCGCATAAAATTTATCGAGATGGTCGCGGAGAAACAGGGCCAGTGCCTTCAGGCGTCTCCCGCGTTCGTGGAAACCCAGTTTACGCAGCGCCGGGTTGCCGGTCTTCCGCGCATAACTGATCACCGATGCAAAGTCGACACCCGCCGTGGATGTATGCGCAATGATCTCACCCGTCACTGCATTATACAGTGGCTGCCCATCCCCGTCCCCACTGATCCAGCGCCCGGTGATATAGTTCTCCAGTTTTTTCATTTAACAAGCATTTGTACGGGGGCGAAATTAGGTGAAAAGGGGATTTGTATCTTCGCGGTTCAAATGAAGACTATGAGAAGAATACTGATCGCCTCCGCCGTACTCGTACTCGCTGCATGTAACAATGATTCAGGGTCAACCGTGAAGTCGGGCCAGAAGACACTGGCTGATTCGCTGGAGATGGATGTGGACAAAGGACATAGCCAGGGGATGGGGAAAATGGGCAAGCTGACCCGTTACCAGCAGTACACCCGCACGCTTCGTGATTCGATTAATGCCCTGCCGCCGGCTTCACGGGCAAAACTGGATGCAACATTAAAGCAACTGGATACCCTGCAGCGCCAGATTGATTCGGCTGACCTTGAAATGAATAAATGGATGGAAGCTTACCGGTACGATTCGCTGAAAGATAATCCCGAACTGCGGGCCACTTACCTGAGTGGTGAAAAAATCAAGGTCGAGGCACTGGTTGGCCTGATCCTTTCTGCCATCAGCAAAGGCGACAGCCTGCTGCCGATTGCAAAACCTGCCGGCAAATAAAAAAATTACCCCGGCTGTGTTTCAGAACAGCCGGGGTACACTATAAAGTTCATTGCGTACCTCAGGCCGCAAACGTATCCATGCGGCGATCGATCTGCTGGGAAAGCTGGTCAAAGATATTGTCCACCGCACCCATTCCGTTTACCTGCACCACTTTTTTGTGTTTGCCGTAATGGCCGGCAACCGGAAGGGTTTCGTTTTTGTAAACTTCCTGCCTCTTGCGCTGGATATTTTCATCCGCATCATCACTGCGACCGGAAGTTTTTCCCCGGTTCACCAGGCGTTTGATCAGCTCTTCATCATCTACCTCGAGGAATAACACGAGGTTGATCGCAGAACGTTTTAAATCGAGGAGTTTATCGAGGGCTTCAGCCTGCGCCACCGTGCGCGGGAAACCGTCAAACAGGAAACCCGGTGCATCAGGATTGGCATCCAGTGCAGAGCTGATCATCCCGATAACAACCTCATCGGGGACCAGCTGTCCTTTATCAATAAATTGCTGTGCTTCAATGCCCAAAGGGGTCTTGTCGGCCCTTTCCTTACGTAAGAGGTCGCCTGTTGAGAGATGGACCAGACCATATTTGTCAACGATATTCGCCGACTGTGTTCCTTTCCCACTTCCCGGAGGTCCAAACAGGATCAAATTAAACATAAGCCTTATACCTTGGTGAAAAACAAATATAGGCCACCGGGGCTGAAAAATGCCGGCGTCCGGCAGAAGATTTGCTGCATTACTGGTAAATTGTTAAGGTTCAATCGGCGGACAGGCATATTAAAACCATGCAAACAACGATGACGTAAGTTTGTTAAACAATAAGATGAAGACCTTCAAAATGATAATGCTCCTGGTGCTTGCCGCAGGATTGCAGCAATGCAGTTACTCGCAGCAAAACCCGGCAGCGGATAAAAAAACGAAAATGGACAGCACAAAGACAAATAACCCCTACTATTCAAAAGCCGACAGCGCGGAAGTAAATGTGCCTGATGCGGAATGGCAGAAGATCCTGCCGAAAGATGTGTATTATGTAGCACGCCAGAAGGGCACCGAACGGCCCGGCACCAGCGCATTTGAACACAGCAAGGAAATCGGTACCTACTATTGCGCGGTTTGCGGAAACGCACTCTTTAAATCCGATACCAAATTTGAAAGTGGTTGCGGATGGCCGAGTTTTTATGAACCAATCAGCAAGGCAAGTATCATCTACACTCCCGACAACACACATGGCATGCGCCGCACGGAAGTGCAGTGCGGAAAGTGTAAATCACACCTCGGTCACGTATTTGATGACGGGCCTCCCCCGACCGGGCTCCGCTACTGTATCAATGGCGTGATCCTCGATTTTGAAAAGGCAAAGGACGCCGCCAAAAAGTACGATAAGGAATAATTGATCCCGATACAACTGAACTCCCCCGGTTACCCCGGGGGAGTTTTTGTTTGCCCTAACAACTGTAAGTATTTAACCCAACATCCTTATTTTTGCACCCCAAATCGCCATCGCGGCACAAATCGAACAGTATGAAACTTTCGCATCTCTCCGAGACATTGATTGGTTCCGAAATCGTTAAACTGGGTGGAGAGATCCGCGAAAAGATCAGGCAGGGCGAGAAGATTTACAATTTCACCGTCGGTGATTTTGACCCGGCCATCTTCCCGATCCCGAAAGAACTGGAAGACCTGATCGTGGATGCGTACCGCGAGCATTTCACCAACTACCCTGCAGCGGAAGGCAACCTTGACCTGCGCCAGGCAGTAGTGAAATTTACAAAGGAGAAAGAAAACCTCGAATACACCGAAAACGAAACCCTGATCGCAGCTGGTGGCCGTCCATTGATCTATGCCGTGTTCCGTGCCATCTGTGATGCAAATGATAAAGTGATTTACGCGGTGCCGAGCTGGAACAATAACCATTACACCCATTTTATCGGTGGCAAACATGTGGTGATAGAAGCAACGGCAGAAAACAACTTCATGCCCATTGCCGCTGATATCCGTCCGCATATCGAACGGGCTTCGCTGATCGCACTGTGTTCACCGCAAAACCCGACCGGTACCACCTTCCGCAAAAAAGACCTTGAGGAAATCTGTGACCTCGTACTTGAAGAGAACAAACGGCGTGGTCCGGAAGAAAAGAAACTGTATGTGATGTACGACCAGATGTACTGGCATCTCACCTATGGCAATATTGAACATTATAACCCGGTAAGCCTTCGCCCGGAGATGAAAGAATACACCATCTTTATCGACGCTATCAGCAAGGCTTTCGCAGCTACCGGCGTACGGGTGGGCTGGAGTTTTGGTCCGGCCACCGTGATCAATAAAATGAAAGCCATCCTCACACATGTGGGCGCATGGGCACCGATGGCTGAACAGAAAGCCGTTGCGAAATACCTGGCCAATACCACCGCGATCGCGGAATACCTGACTGGTTTCAAAAGCGAAATCGAACAACGTTTGTCTGCGATCTATAAAGGATTAACCGTGTTGAAAAAGGAAGGCTATGCCGTAGATGCGATCGCACCGGAAGCGGCCATTTACCTGACGGTGAAGATTGACCTTGCAGGTAAAAAAACGGCTGATGGCATAGTACTGGCTGACCAGGCCGCCGTTACTGCTTACATTCTCAATGAAGCAAAACTTGCACTGGTCCCGTTTTATGCTTTCGGCGCAGAAAAAACTTCAAGCTGGTATCGCCTGAGTGTGGGTACCTGCAAAAAAGAAGAGATCGGTGAAATGCTGGGTAAACTGAAAGAGTCCCTCGTTAAACTTTCCTGATCAGTTTTTATTAAGGAGAAACTGGAATGGCTTAAGCTCTTTGGTACCTACAACCCGGAGCAGTTTCCGGTACTTGCTGGTGATCCGGTTGCGTTCAACCAGTTCGTGCGCTACGCAGAATTTTTCATCTGACTCGGCACTCCGTAGAAGGTGATGGAGACACTGAACTTCGTAATCCAATGCCTGCTGACTCATGAATTCGTTGCGTAGCAGGACAAGCAAATCTCTGTTAGGGGCTTTCATCGTTAATATCAAATGTCCTTACATTCTTTGACTGGGGCAACCACATTTGCTGCCCTTACCAGTACCGGAATAATAGTTCCTGCTGCATGATGAAAAAGACACCACTGCGGCAAGAAGAAAAAGAATGATCAGGTTGTGTTTTTTAAACATAGTTGGAAATTAAATAACCAATCTCAATGACTTTAGTTTAAGGTACAGCCACGAGATTGTTTCGGCCGTCCTCAATTTAAAACTATTTTACGCAGGAATTAGTATTTGGAACGATATAAAAAACAAAAAAATTACGCCAGGATGCACGCCGAACGGAGATTTCCGGGGAAACCCCGCGTTCTTGTGGCCCCGCTGGACTGGGGACTGGGCCATGCGACACGTTGCGTACCTATTATCAGGGAGCTGATCCATCAGGGTGCAGAGGTTGTAATTGCCGCCGAAGGTGCTGTGGCGCAGCTTTTAAATGAGGAGTTCCCCTTAGTCGAAACCATCCCGTTGAAGGGGTATCGTGTGTCATATGCAAAGACCGCATCCTTGCTGCCCATTAAGATCGCTTTCCAGATCCCGCGTTTGTTTTCCGTTATCCGTCGTGAGCACCGGTGGCTGCAACAGGTAATAAAAAACAACCATATCGACCTCGTGATTTCCGATAACCGTTACGGATTGTATTCCGGAGCGGTGCCCTGCATCTTCATCACCCACCAGCTTTCCATCATCGCCGGGAATAAAACCATTGAGAAACTGATCCGCTGGTTCAATTACCGTTGCATTAATCGCTTTACGGGCTGCTGGATCCCTGACACGGAAGGACCTGCTGATCTTGCGGGCAAGCTGTCACATGCGGTTGCCCGGCCGGGAATACCGCTGTTTTACACCGGCGTTTTATCACGGCTCACCGCAACGGATAACACGGTGATACCCGGACATCTGTTTGTTTCGTTATCAGGACCGGAACCGCAAAGAAGTATACTGGAAGACAAACTGATTGACCAGCTCAGTCATTACCGTTACTCAGCTACAATCGTGCGTGGACTGCCGGCATCGGGTCGGGTAATCCCATCGACCAACAGCCTGCAGTTTTTCAATCACCTTCCTGCAGGACAACTGGGTGCCGAGATGGCAAAAGCGGAAATGGTAATTGCGCGAAGCGGATACTCTACTGTAATGGACCTTGCAATGATGGGAAAACAGGCCATCCTGATACCCACACCGGGACAAACCGAACAGGAATATCTTGCAGGATACCTGATGGGAAAAGGATTTGCATTACAACAGGACCAGGATTCATTTGACCTGGAAGCTGCACTGGTAAAGGCCCGTGGCTTTTATTACAATAACCGTGATGTGATTGCGGTTGAAAGGACCAACAGGCTGCCGGAACTGGTGGCGGACCTGCTGGGGAAATCCTGATGGCCTGCCTGCTATACTACTCCTCTGTTGCTTTTGGATAATCAGTGAACCAGAATTCCTTTGGCGCGTTCCTGAAATCTTTCCAGCTCCTGATATCGGCTTTTATCGCAAAGATGCCACAGGTTGGCAGTTCGTCGATGCGTGCACTGGTCAGCTGGTTGGCAAAATCGGTGATGCCATTGTTGTGGGAAAACAGGGCGATGCTTTTGTGTGCATCAGGCAACCGGCTGATTACTTCAAAAAATACCGGTGGTTCGGCGAGGTATAACTCATCGATAAAATGGATCAGGTCTTTATCGCGACCATATGACTTACAAAAGATCTCCGCCGTTTTACGTGCACGTTTTGCCGGACTGGATACAAACAGGTCGATGGGAATTTTCTTTTCAAGAAGCCTTGCTGCCATTACCGGTGCATCGCGTTTGCCGCGTTCATTGAGCGGACGGTCGAAGTCTGCCACGGAGAAATCGGCCCATGAACTTTTTGCATGCCGGACAAGCAGGAGCTGTTTCATAACGGTCGTTTTAGTACCCCCTCGATTTGTTGCCTTCCATGTAGTTGATGAAGGCCTTATTCACCACCTTATTGCCCCCTGGTGTCGGATAATCCCCTGAGAAATACCAGTCGCCCAGGTTATTCGGGCAACTCTTGTGCAGGTCTTCGATACTCTGGAAAATCACGTCCACCGGGAGATCCAGCCCTTCGGGTGTGATCAGTTTCGCCACCCTTGCCGAAATTTCCTCAGCGGTGAATTTTTTATACAGCTGCTTCACCAGGTTCTCGGTGTGCAATTTATTATTGCGCTGGAGATCTTTACATTTTTCAAAGAGTTCGGTCAGGAAAGACTCCTCGCCCCGTTCTTTCAGCAGGCTTACCGCAGCATTGAACGCGATGAAATCACCCATGCGGCTCATATCGATGCCGTAACAATCCGGGTAACGGATCTGCGGTGAGGAAGAAACCACGATGATCCTTTTTGGTTTCAGTCGCGACAGCATCCGGATAATACTTTCCTTCAGTGTAGTACCACGCACGATTGAATCATCAATAACAACCAGTGTATCCTCACCCGGACGCACGGTGCCATAGGTAACATCGTATACGTGCTGCACCATCTCGTTGCGATTGGCATCTTCGGTGATGAAGGTGCGCATCTTCACATCCTTGATGGCAATCTTTTCCTGCCGGATCCGGCGATTGATCACCTGGCTCAGCTTCTCTTCATCAAAGTCCTTACCCCAGCTGAGGATGCGTTCAATTTTTGTCTTGGCAAGATAATCCTCCATTCCCTTTACCATCCCGTAAAACGCTACTTCCGCAGTGTTGGGAATAAAGGAGAAAATAGTATTCTTCAGGTCATAATCAATCGACTTCAGCACCTGCTCACTCAGGTTGTACCCAAGTGCATTCCTTTCGCGGTAGATTTTTTCATCACTCCCACGGGAAAAATAGATCCGCTCGAAACTGCAGGCCTTCCGTTCTTTTGGTTCGATGACCTGTACGATTTTCATATCGCCGTGTTCGTCCACGATCAGTGCCTGTCCTGGCATCAGTTCCTTTACCTCATTCTCCCCCACGTTGAATGTGGTGCGGATGGCGGCCCTTTCGGAAGCGGCCACAATCACTTCATCGTTTACATAGTAATACGAAGGACGGATGCCGTGTGCATCGCGGAATACAAAACCGATACCATTGCCGGTCATGCCACCTACATGGAAACCGCCGTCAAACAAGGGTACAGCCTTCCGGAGCACAGCAGCCATATCGAGTACGCCGGGGGCATCTTCGTCAGCCTTCACCAGGAAATGGTGGACCACTTCCATCATTGCGGCGAGATCACTCTGGCGCTGGAATACACCCGGATCAATATTGATCAGCGAAAAGAGTTCTTCGGTATTGACCAGGTTGAAGTTTCCTGCGAGTGCAAGGTTGCGGGAGAGTATAGTGTCCCTTTTTATAAAGGGATGGCAGAATTCAGCATTGTTTTTTCCCTGTGTGCCATAACGGAGATGGCCAAGGAGCAGTTCACCCATAAAATCGAGGTGGCCTTTCATGAGGCCCGGGTGGTTGCGTATATCAGGATTGTATTTTGCGAGATCATCGATTTCCTTACCGATATGGCGGAAGACATCTGCGATCGGCTGGGGCGCTACCGAGCGGTATCGGTGGAGGAACGGGTACCCGGGTTCCACGTTCAGTTTTACCGCTGCCACACCCGCACCATCCTGGCCGCGGTTGTGCTGCTTTTCCATCAGCAGGTACATTTTATTCAGGCCCCAGGTGACCGTACCGTAGCGCTGCTGGTAGTAAGAGAATGGTTTCCTTAACCTTATGAATGCCAAACCGCATTCGTGTTTGATAGCGTCGCTCATGTATTTCCGGGAAAGACGCAAAGGTAGGCCATTGGCCCCACAACCCAAAGCGCCCTTATTTGATTTCTGGAAAGGAAAAAATACATCCCTGGAAAGCCACACAACTGGTCCGCCGCAAATCCTTCTGCCCTCCAGGAATGATATGCAGGTATAACGCGCAGGGGGAAAGAAAGTTTAAACATCGGATGCCTGCGGGCCGGGCTTCAATTGTCCTGAAACGGTCCCTCGCTTGATGGTGACTGAATGTTGACCCATCTTTTGCTGTTTGTAGTCAACCTATTTCAGGACGGGTCATGGCAGCAAAAAGCCCCCTCGGAAGGGGGCTGCATATATTTTACGGATGCCCTGGGGCAACTGGTCTGCTTATTTCACACCTGCGGTGGATGAAGATTCTTCGCTGGCATATTTCGCCATACTTGGGCAGGACTTAACCGTGCCATCGTCCACTGAAATGTAGTAGGTCGGGATTTTTACATCCAGCCATTTATCCAGTGCGAGACGTTTCTTTTCTTCCAATGCGCCCTGTGCAATTTTGCTATAGTCATCCCGGAGATTCATCACGTGTGGTTCAGAACGTGATTTGAGGTAGATGATACGAACACCTTTTTTGGCCTGCTGGTCGGTAAACAAAACCGGCGCTGAATAGTCGCCCACTTTCATCTTGCTGATGGTGGCTACCATTTCCTTATCGAGCTGGTCGATACGTACATACGGTGAGCCGTCGCGGTTCAGTTCAAATGCACCCTGGAATTTTGCAGCATCATCATCGCTGTATTTTTTCGCAGCTTCATTGAAACCGATCCGTCCTGCCATGATTGCGGTCCGGATGGAATCCAGTTTGCCTTTCGCCGCACTGATTTCCGCTTCGGTAATTGGTGCAGTACGAAGGATATGGCGCACATCGGCATCATCGCCATTCCTTTTCACCATCTGGATGATATGGTATCCGAACTTTCCTTTTACCGGGGCAGAAATTTCACCGTCTTTCAGGCGGAAGGCCGTAGTAAGGAAAACGGGATCCCAGCTTTTCTCGTTGCGGTTCAGCTGGTAGAACCCGCCACGCTCCTTGCTTCCGGGATCTTCTGAATAACGTTGTGCGAGTTGTTCGAAGGTGTACAGTTTCGTTTCAACCTGTTTTTTATACAGGTTCATTTCGGAAACGATATATCCTTCCAGGTCGCGTGAAGCTTTCGGGTAAACCACGATACTTCCCACTTCCAGTTCAGATTCAAAATAAGGGAGACTGTCTTTCGGCAGTTTGTCGAAATAGGCTTTCACTTCCGTGGGAGTGATCTTTACCCCACCCACAATTTTTTCCTGCATGGCTTCCGCCAGTTTACGTTCGCGGATGGTCACGCGGGAATCATCTTTCAGCTGGTAAATGGTTTTACCCGCATATTCTTCCAGTGCTTCCTTGCTTCCCACCTGGTTGATGAAGTAACGTACCTGCTGGTCGAGTGTGGCTTCCACATCTTCATCAGATACCGGCAGTGAATCTTTTTCGGCCTGCAGCATCATCACTTTGCTGATCAGGGATTGTTCCATCAGCAGGCACTCGGCACCATCCGGTACTGCCTGTCCATTACGGCGGGCATCATCCAGTTGGTTGCGGATGTCAGACTGGAGGATGATCCTGTCGCCGACAATGGCCACGATTTTATCAGCTACCACTTTAACGGCTGTCTGTGCCGAAGCTGCACCTGCAAAAAGCAGGGCAATGGCGATCATTAGTTTTGATGGAGTTAACATAGTCCAAAAGTAATTGTACCCTTTAATCGGCCCAGCCGGGCCGGGGGTATTTAACAAAGATTTGGCCGCCTGTAACAGCGGCCAAATTGTATGAAATGAGCTTAAAAATTAAAGTGTCCGTTTAACTTCTTCCTGTTCGTACGCTTCCACCACGTCCCCGGCTTTGATATCCGAGTAGTTTTTGATGGTGAGTCCGCACTCCATACCGTTGAGGACTTCTTTTGCGTCGTCCTTGAAACGTTTGAGTGAAGCAAGTTCGGCAACGTTTTCTCCCAGCGGGTAAACCACGATACCATCGCGGATCACGCGCACTTTCGAATCACGTTTGATTTTACCATCGCGGACAAAACATCCGGCAACGGTAGCCTTGTCAAACTTGAACACCTCACGGATTTCAACGTTGGCCACAATGCGTTCCTGCATTTTCGGTTCAAGCATCCCTTCCATCGCACTCCGGATCTCATCGATCGCGGTGTAAATGATGGAGTAGAGTTTGATTTCCACGCCTTCGTTTTCAGCAAGCTTGTTGGCCTGTACAGAAGGACGTACGTTGAACCCGATAATCACGGCATCGGAAGCGGCTGCCAGTACCACATCTGATTCTGAGATCTGGCCCACACCTTTGAGCAGTACGCGGACCGCGATTTCTTCGGTCGACAGTTTCTGCAGTGAGTCACTCAGGGCTTCAACCGAACCATCCACGTCACCCTTGATGATCACGTTCAGTTCCTTGAAGTTGCCGAGTGCCAGACGACGGCCGATCTCATCCAGCGTAATATGTTTCTTCGCACGCATACCCTGCTCACGCAGGATCTGGGCACGGCGGTTGGCGATATCCTTGGCTTCCGCTTCATCGGTATAGACCTTGAATTTCTCACCCGCCTGCGGCGCACCGTTCAGGCCGAGGATTACAGCAGGAGCCGCAGGACCCGCTTCATCCTCGCGTTTGTTACGTTCGTTGAACATCGCTTTTACACGACCATAATACTGACCGCTCACCACGAGGTCACCCGTACGCAGGGTACCGTTTTCGACAAGCAGTGTGGCCACATATCCGCGACCCTTATCCAGGGAGGCTTCAATGATGGTACCTGTTCCTTCCCGTGCAGGGTTGGCTTTCAGGTCGAGCAGTTCTGCTTCAAGCAGGATCTTCTCGAGCAGTTTGTCTATATTAAGGTTCTTCTTGGCTGACAATTCCTGGCTCTGGAACTTACCGCCCCATTCTTCCACCAGGATATTCATACCCGAAAGCTGTTCGTATATCTTCTGCGGATTGGCGCCGTCCTTATCGATTTTATTGATCGCAAAAATCATCGGTACACCAGCCGCCTGCGCGTGACTGATTGCTTCACGGGTCTGAGGCATCACGGCATCATCTGCCGCCACCACGATCACTGCGATATCGGTCACCTTCGCACCACGTGCACGCATCGCGGTAAACGCTTCGTGACCCGGTGTATCGAGGAAGGTAATTTCCTTGCCGTTTGGCAGTTCCACCTGGTAGGCACCAATGTGCTGGGTGATACCACCCGCCTCACCGGCTACCACGTTGGCACTGCGGATAAGGTCAAGCAGGGAGGTTTTACCATGGTCAACGTGACCCATGATCGTTACGATCGGTGAGCGCGATTGCAGGCTTTCTGCATCATCCACGTCATCCTCTTCCTCCAGTTCAAGTTGTTTTTCCATGTCGATAAACTCAACATCGAAACCGAATTCGCTGGCCACGAGTTCGATTACCTCTGCGTCGAGACGCTGGTTGATCGACACCATGATACCAAGGCTCATACACTTGCTGATCACTTCCGCAAAACTTACATCCATCAGGTTGGCGAGTTCACTCACGCTGATGAATTCGGTTACCTGCAGTTTGTTGTCTTCGCCTGCTGCTGCCATTGAATCGGCGAGCTCCTGGCGTTTTTCCCTTCTTGCCTTGCCTTTCAGGTTACGGCCACGGCCACCACCTCCGGAGAGTTTGGCCTGCGTTTCCTGGATCTTGCGCTGGATTTCCTTTTCATCGATCGTACGGTCACCGCCACGGTTGCCCGCATGGCCACCCGGGCCTACGCGCGTAATGGTCGGACGGTTACCGGAGCGACCCTGGTTCGGGCGCTGGATCTGCGGACCGGTACCCGGTGCGCGACCCGAAGGCTGCTGGCCACCGCCACCCGGACGTACATCTTTTTTCTCGATAGGGATGCGTTTGCGCTTGCGCTTCTCATCCGCTTTCGGGCGTGTATCACTATCCACGGGCAATTCGATCTTACCAAGGATTTTCGGACCCTCGATTTTTTCGGCCCTGATATTTTCAATTACTGCCGGCTGGTCATCTTCCTTCACTTCTACCACTGGTTCCTGTTTAACAACCGGTGCTTCCGGTTCTGGAACCGGTTCCGGGATTGGTTCCGGCTGTATTTCCGCTACCGGTTCCGCGGGACCCTCTTCTTTCTTTTTGATCGTCTTTTTGGGACGGGTAGAAGAGTCAATAGCCGACAGGTCGATTTTGTCGATTACTTTCAGCGAAGGCGTTTCGGCAACTTCGGGTTTCGGGGCAGTGGTTGCTTCTACCACAGGCTCCGGTTCAGGTTCTTTTACCTCTGGGATTTCTTCTTCCACAACAGGGGTTTCCACCACGGGTGGTGGTACTACCACGGGCTCTTCTTTTTTAGGGGCCGCGACCTTCTTATCCTCTTTCCGGAAAAGGATTTCTTCCTCTTCCTTCTTTTTCTTCGGATCCTGTTGTGACCCCTTGGGAAGCTCCACGGTGTCACTCTTCATCTTGGCCGCTTTGTCGCTCTGGAATTCAGTCTGCAGGGACCGGTACATCTCCTCCGTCAGTTTTGACGTAGGCTTCAGGTCGTCCTTGCTGAATCCTTTGCTCACCAGGAAGTCCACCAGGGTATCTTTCCCGATGTTGAACTCCTTGGCTGCGGCCATTAATCTTACTGTTGTTGTTGTTTCTGACATTCAGTTTGTTTGTTATGCTAATGCTGCTTATTATTCATTCGCCAGTTCGGCCTGCAACACTTTTCTTACGTCATCGATAGTTTCTTTTTCGAGGTCTGTCCTGCGTTCCAGCTCTTCCGCTGTCAGGTTCAGCACACTTCTCGCCGTATCACAACCCACACGTTTCAGCTCGTCAATAATCCATGTTTCGATCTCATCGCTGAATTCTTCAAGATCCACATCAAACTGTGCAGATTCCTGTTCATCCGATTCGCGGAATACATCGAGTTCATATCCGGTGAGTTCTGTCGCGAGTTTGATATTGACCCCGCGGCGGCCGATTGCCAGTGAAACCTGGTCAGGCTGCAGATACACACTTGCGTGTTTTGTATCATTGTTGAGGTCCATATGACTGATTTTCGCAGGAGTAAGGGAACGCTGGATGAGGAGCTGGGTATTGGCAGTCCAGTTAATGACATCGATATTCTCATTCTTCAGCTCACGTACAATACCGTGGATCCGGCTACCCTTCATACCGACACAGGCACCCACGGGGTCGATCCTGTCGTCGTAGGATTCTACTGCAACTTTCGCTCTTTCTCCCGGATCACGCACGATTTTTTTAATCACAATCAGCCCATCGAATATTTCAGGCACTTCAATCTCCAATAATTTAGCCAGAAACTCAGGCGCGGTGCGGGAAAGGATGATAACCGGGTTGTTGTTTTTCATGTCCACTTTCCGTACCACGGCCCGGATATTCTCGCCCTTTTTAAAGTAATCCTGCGGGATCTGTTCGCTCTTGGGGAGGATCAGCTCATTGCCTTCCTCATCCAGCAGCAGGATTTCCTTTTTCCATACCTGGTATACCTCGGCGCTGATGATCTCACCGATCCTGTCGCCATACTTCTTCGCGAGTACGTTTTTCTTCAGGTCGCTGATACGACTGGCCAGGGTCTGTTTGGCCGCCAGGATCGCACGGCGTCCGAAATCATAAAGGTCGATCTCCTGGAAGAGCTCTTCGCCCACCTCGAAATCGGGTTCAATCTTGGTAGCTTCCGAATACCCCACCTGTGCAAGCGGGTCTTCCACCTGTCCATCCTCCACGATCATACGGTGACGGATGATTTCAAGGTCACCCTGCTCCGCATTTACGATCACGTCGAAATTTTCATCACTCCCGTATTTTTTACGGAGAAGTGTTTTGAAAACGTCTTCCACCACTTTCATCATCGTAGGACGATCAAGGCTTTCAGCGTCCTTGAATTCCTGGAACGCTTCTATAAGATTGATACTTGCCATAAAACAATTTTTAGAGTCGCAGGCCGCAGGCACATTTTGGGTGCACCCCGGCAATTATTGATTTTTTTGTTTTTTTATGATTGACAAATCCCGGCTGAAAACCGCTGCAGCAGCGGATCCGGCGGGAACTGTTTTTAAAACTTTACCTGTATAACCGTTGATTTGATTTCCGAAAGGGGAATGCTGTGCACCACAATTTCTTTCTTTTTTCCCTTACCTTTTTCCTCCTCGACAGTGATTGAATCCTCAACCGCCGTGAGCAGTTTGCCTTCCCTTTTCAGGCCATCCAGACCGGTTACCTCCACAAAGCGTCCGATATTTTTCTGGTACTGGCGGAAAAGTTTCAATGGCTCATCCAGGCCCGGGGAAGAAACTTCCAGTGAGAAGTCACCTTCGGGGAAAAGGTTACTTTCTTCAAGGTCTTTGTACAACCGTCGGTTGAAACGGATCAGGCGGTCGATACTGATACCCGCGTCGGCGTCGAGAAAAACCTTGATATTATTGGTCGGCTTGATCCTGATTTCCACAATAAACACATCTGCATCCTCTGCGATCAGGGTGGCGACCTTGGTGTCCAGTAACTGAATTAATCCCTCCATAAAAAATCCGGAAAAAGAAGAAGGGAACGTCTTCGTTCCCTTCTTTTGATTCGCTTACGTTGCAAAAGTAGGGTATTTAGGGTATACAAACCAAATGTGTGGCAAGGCGGGCCAAAGGGGGAGCCCGGTACCCGGAAAACCGCCGGCAACTGACCGGTCCGATCCCGCATTTCACCGGAAACCGGCAGGTTCTTAACGAATCCTTAGGGCTGAAAGCCAGCCCTTTCCGGCTCAATGCTTAAATTTGCCGCACTATGTTTACTTATATTCTATACGGTTTGCTGCTGTGGTTCCTGTACAACCTCATCTTCCGTTTTATTATACCAGTATACCGGGCCAGCCGCAAAATGAAACAGCAGTTCCGTGAAATGAACGCGCGTATGCGGGAACAGATGAACCCCAACCAGCACACAACGGCTGCGGCAGGGGCGGCAGGGTCCTACGGCGGTGCGGGCGCCACGCCTGAAAAACCATCCGGCAAACCTGCAAAGGATGATTACCTCGACTTCGAGGAGATCAGGTAATAAATCTTCAACCTAATTTTATACTTTTGCGCGGCGGAGATGAGAACTCCGCACCGGACTCTTAGCTCAGTTGGTTAGAGCAGCTGACTCATAATCAGCGGGTCGCTGGTTCGAGCCCGGCAGGGTCCACTACACCGGATGCGTTTTACGTATCCGGTTTTTTATTTCATTTTTTCCAGGTAAAATGTCAGCTTCTCTCCCCCTTCCTCCATCGTCATCTTCAGCTGACCCCCCTCAAAGGAGTACTTGAGATAGTCTTTGGTCTCCACCTTTGCCGTGTTGGCGTAAACCAGTGTAAGCATGGATTCATCATTGTACCGCTCAATTTTATAGGTGCCCTGGCGAAGCAGTTTTTCCCCCTTGATTTCCCGGTATGTGCCGTCGGCCGCAAACACATAACCGCCACCGGCCATTTCACCCGCCAGCATTTTGATCACGCCCATGGCCAGCGAACTGTCCGAACTCCCCTGCCAGCCCTGCCGGATGGCGGCCGGTACAGTGATCGAATCGGTTCGGAAATCATACCGTGCCCCGGCTTCCACCACCGTGATTTTCCATTTACCGACAATCGGCTCCGGCTGGCACCAGGCCAACACTGGCACAAAAAAGAATAAAAAGGGTAAAATGGATTTACGGATAGCCATGTGCATTGTTTTGTTGATCGGGTCATCCCAAATTACCAAAAAATCGGGATCGGTCAATAGCCCGCATGCCCACCGGACCATAAATGCTTCCGGTATGACATTTGATCCTCCTGCCACATGCGATTGCTGCCACCGGATCACCTAATTTTAGTCGCATGTTAAAACCCTCAGCAGTTCCCCTTACCGAAGAGCAGGTCCGCAAAGGCCTGCGGCTTGTAGTACTCGACGGACTGGCAGATGAAGCCCTGGTGGTGCTGACCAGCGGGACCTTCCTGGTAGCCCTGGCCCTGTCATTGGGTGCCAGCAACGTACAGATCGGACTGCTGGCGGGTTTGCCGGTATTCATGAATCTTTTCCAGCTGATCGCCATCTGGCTGGTACAGAAATACCGCAACCGCAAACTCATCACCACTATTGGAAATTTTATGGCCAGGTTCCCCATCCTTGCGGTGGGTACCATCCCCTTCCTTTTCAGCACCGGCACCAGCATCGGCACACTGATCATGCTGCTCGCCCTGCACTATTTTTTCGGCTCCATCGCGGGGGCCAGCTGGAATTCGTGGATGAAAGACCTGATCCCGCAGCAACAGCTGGGCAGCTTTTTCTCCAACCGCCTGCGACGGGTGCAGACCCTCAATGTGATCGCCAGTATTTTACTTGCGCTGATCCTCGACTGGGTGACAAAACATCACCCCGATATGGAGACCACCGCCTATGCCATCATGTTCCTCACCGGCGGCGCCATCGGGATCTGGGGAAGCTGGCTGCTCAGCCGTACCCCGGAACCTCCATCGGAATTCTCGAACGAAAATCTCTTCAAACTACTTGGACGACCGCTGAAAGACGCAAACTTCCGCCGATTGCTTTTCTTCAATGCATTCTGGGCCTTTGCACTGAACCTCGCCACACCTTTCTTTACCGTGTTTATGCTGAAGTCTATCGGACTGCCGCTCATCACCGTCATTGCCGTGGGGATTGCGGGACAACTTGCCAGTATATTCTCGCTGCGGCTATGGGGACGGTTTGCGGATCAGTACAGCAATAAAACAATCATCCGCGTGGCAGCCCCGACCTATATCGTGTGCATACTCGGGTGGTCATTTGTTACCATTCCTGAAACCGATGCGGTGCAGATCGGACTCATCGCACTGATCAGTATCCTGAGCGGTGCAGCCACCGCAGGTATCAATATGGCAATGACGAATATCGGGCTGAAACTCGCACCCCGCGATAGTTCCATCGCCTACATCTCCGTGAAGAATATGACCGTCGCGTTTATTTCCGCAGCAGCGCCGATCGTTGGCGGATCACTTGCAGATTATTTCTCCGACCGTTTCCTCGCGGTAAATGTGGACTGGATAGGTCCCAACAGCCATCTGACGCTACACCTGATGGACCTGAACAACTGGAATTTCCTCTTTGTAATCGGGGGACTGCTGGCAATCGTGGCCTTGCAGACATTAAAAGTAGTGAAAGAAGAAGGCGAAGTGGAACGCTCACAGGCGATCCGTGAAATGCGTACAGTTGTCCGCGGCGAAGTGCGGCAACTCGCCACCAAAGAATCACTGATAGACTTTGTGTCCCTGCCCGTGACCATACCGATCCGGATCACCAAAAAGATCATCGAAACGCAACAGGCGCTGCAGGCGCGACTCTTCGCGGGATTCAACCAGCAAAACGGCCTGGCCGATGTGGACACACCGCTGGGCTCAGATGTAATCCCGGAAAAACCGGTAACCACTACCAGCACGGAAGTGCACCAGGCAAACGGGGTCTGAAATCAAACCAGGCTGGTACCATCCGCAGGCACGGCTACATAGGTCTTCAGCTCCAGGCCAAACTTCTCTTTATAAACTGGTGAAAGACGTGTTACCAATGCGTCTATCGCATCGGCTTTCACAAGGTTGATAGTACATCCGCCAAAACCACCACCCATCATCCGGGCACCGGCAACGGCTTTGTCATCGCGTACCTCATCTACCAGGAAGTCGGCCTCGGGACAACTGACTTCATACATTTTGCTGAGACCATCATGGGTCCGGAACATCTTGGCGCCGGCAGCACTGAAGCGGCCTTCGGCAAGGTCATCCACCATTCCCATGATCCGCTGGTGTTCTTCCGTTACATAAATACAACGTTTCAGCACCACGGGATCATCGATGCTGTCGAGCATCATATCAACGGTAGCATCGGCGAGCTTTTCCACCTGGGGATAAGCGGCTTTGAGTATGCGCAGGCCTTCGGCGGTTTCGCGGCGGCGGTCATTATATGCTGAAGAAGCAAGGGAATGTTTTACCTGTGTATCAAGCAGGAGGACCTTGTATTCGCCTAATTCAAAAGGGAAATATTTGTACTGGAGTGTATCACAGTTCAGCAGGATCACCATGTCTTTTTTCCCCATTACACTGGCAAACATATCCATGATGCCACATTGCATACCGACGAAATTATTCTCCGCTTTCTGTGCAAACTTCACCATTTCGATGCGATCGAGCTTCAGTCCGTAGAGTTCATCAAGGCCGAATACGATACTCGACTCCAGCGCAGCCGAGGAGGACAGTCCGGCCCCAACCGGGATATCCCCGGTCACCGTTGCATTAAAACCACCGATTTTATAACCGGCACGCTGCAGCTCATCGGCCACACCCATTATATAATCCGGCCAGAGC
>SEAD01000264.1 GCA_004173355.1 Chitinophagaceae bacterium
CGAAATACACGGTATTCGGCCTGGAGAATTTGAATGCACTGCTGAGTGCCGTTTCCGCTCCGTTCGGCCCCGTGACGATTCCGCACATCGCGCTTCCGCTTGGGGTTTCGTTCATTGTTTTCGAGAAGATCACTTACCTGGTGGATATTCACCGGGGGATCGCGCATCCCGCGAAATCGGTGACCAATTACCTGAATTACGTTTTCCTTTTCCCAAAGCTGCTAGCAGGGCCTATCGTAAAGTATCACGATATTGAGGGCCAGCTCGAGCGGCCGGCTTTCCGATATGATGATTTTCGCATAGGGATGATCCGATTCCTCATCGGGCTTGGCAAAAAAATGCTGATCGCGGATGCGTTGTCACCGGTGGCGGATGCCGTTTTCAGCAGTGATCCATCCGGATTGCAGGCGAGCACGGCCTGGATTGGCCTGGCTTGCTTCACGTTGCAGATCTATTTTGATTTCTCGGGTTATTCCGACATGGCCATTGGGATTGGACGGATTATGGGATTCAGGCTGCTGGAGAATTTCAACAATCCCTATCTTGCAACTAGCTTCACGGATTTCTGGAGAAGGTGGCACATTTCGCTATCGTCCTGGATAAAAGAGTACCTCTATATCCCGCTGGGAGGAAATCGGGTGCCGACGTGGAGGATCTACCTCAACCTCACCATTTGTTTCATGCTCTCAGGCTTTTGGCACGGGGCATCCTGGAATTTCGTGATCTGGGGTGCCTTGCATGGGGTGATGCTGGTGGCCGACCGGGCATTTTTGCTCAAGTTCTCCTCTCGGCTGCCCTACGGCGTCAATGTGATCGGCACGCTGCTGCTGGTGATGGTTACCTGGGTGTTTTTCCGATGTCCCACATTCCCCCATGCCACAGGGTTCCTGGGTGCCATGTTTGGAGGCAGTCGTGCCGGTTTTAATGGGATTGTCCTCCACCGGGACGCGTTGGTGGTGATGGTGATCGGAACGCTCGTTGTGATCAGGCCGGTTTTGCCTGTGCTTGGAAGGTGTGGCTTCCGTGACGGGCTTGCGACACTTTCATGGTGCCTGCTCCTATTGGCGCTCTGCATGGGCCATTTGGCGGTAAATTCCTTCAATCCATTCCTATATTTCCGATTCTGATCATGATGCCCGCAAAATCCAAAATCCAAATCGTGGCCGAGCCAACGATTCTATTTTTAATTTGCGCCCTGATTCTCTCGCCGTTGGCGGCGACGGCGATCTACATGGTGGCCAAAGTCCTGCCTGAGGTGGAGAGGAGGATTCCGAGTTCATGGATGCAGAAAGTTTCGCTGGCTGGAATGGAGGCCATCCAGGCGCCGCCTTCACTCTCATTCGATTCCGTAATGTCCGCCCGGTTACAGAGTTGGGTTTCAGAAGCATTCAACAAGCGGTTCGTCGGTCGGGAAGCATTGGTGAGATGGACCAGTGAACTCTATTACCGGGCGTTCAATGTGTCTACTTCAAAGAGTGCTGAGCTCGTCCTTGGAAAGGATGACTTTCTTTTCGAAATGATGTATCTGAAGGAGTATTTTCTGGAGAGGCCGGAAAAAGAGGACATTTTAAAATTCACCCGGGATATCGCCAAATTCCAGCGAATTTGCGAGTCGCGCAAGATTCCCTTCACATTGCTGCTGACTCCCAGCAAAGCCTCCATCATGCCTGGGATGGCTCCCGAACCATGGGCGTCATGGTATGATGATCGTCCCCGAAGCTATGAGCTATTGAGGGATTCCCTTAAAAGGGCGGGTATCCATTTCGTGGATGGTCACGAACTGACTAAAGCTCAGATATCCGATGGTGTTCCGACGTTTGCGAAAGGTGGCACCCATTGGACAACCAGAACGGCCTTCCGGAGTTCCCAGGAGGTCGTCAATGAACTGATCCGCCAAGGGGCTGAATTGAAGCCTTTGACGGCGAACCTCGCAATCAGGATGACTCCCCATTGGTCCAAGGAATCGTCTGATTCAGACCTGTTCGATCTGATGAATATTGTCACGGAATGGACTTATCCCTGCGGCGTGGCTGAAATTGATCAGGTGGAATCGACTGGCAAAAAATTGAGGGTCGTTCTGGTGGGAGGCAGCTTCACCTATATGCTTGGCCGTCAACTGAGGGATTCGAATCAGTTCAGCAGTCTTCCGTTTTACTTTTACTACAAGGTTGATTTTAGTGAATTTGTGACGGGTTCGGGGGCTCCTGGTCCACATCCTCTTGATTTCGAACGGGATATTTTTTCCGCTGACTGTATTATTCTGGAATTGAACGAGCAGATCATTGGTAAACCCAATCACATTCGGGCCTTTCTCAAGGATGCGTTTGATTCAGTAGCTGAATAATGCGGGCCGGCACTCGTTCAGATACGGGAACCACTGAGCACCCCGATTTGGACCGGCGGGATTGGCACGGTGCCGGGAATAAGGAGTTTCCCCTGCCACTGAACCAGACTGGGGTGTAAGCGTTTGACGGATGACCGTCGGGTATGAAGAGCGGGATGGCTGGCGTTGTGTCTGGGTCGGGAATGGCAAAATCATCAGCACACGAGCGGCGCCCGGCATGACTGCGCGGGGGCGGGCAGCGCGGCATGATGGTAACTGCTGCGCGGCACCTTGAGGACGGCGGATAATCCGGAC
>SEAD01000265.1 GCA_004173355.1 Chitinophagaceae bacterium
CACCAGCAAACCATTTGGTTTCATTGATTCTTTCAGGCTGGCCTGCCTGCCGGAGATATCTTTCAATTTGAGGTCTGCTTTCGGGATGGCCGAACCGATTGGCAGGGGATCATTGTGCCGGGTAAATGCAAATAGGAATACCAGGGCAAAAGGCAGGAGCCTGTGGAGACATTTCATGACGCCTGATTTAAGGTGTCCTTTAAAGTTCCGGAAAAATCAGGACGAAACCACACCGGGGCCGGTATTTTTATTCCGTTCATCCACTTCGTGCCTCAGCGAGTTGATACTCACATTCAGTTCGAAGCCGATCAGTAATACCAGCGAATTGAAATAGATCAGCAGCATCAGTACGAGGATGGTGCTGATCGACCCATAGAGTTCATTGTAGTTGGAAAAATTGCTGACATAGTAGGAAAAGGCACCGGTAAACAGGATCATCAGTGCGGTGGCAAAAACAGAACCCGGGTTTAACAGACGCCATTTCTTATGCATGGAAGTGGCAAACCGGTAGATGAATGAAATCCCAAGGAAGATCATCAGGACAATGAGCAGCCACCGGAAATTATGGATGATCGAAATCAGGGTGGCATTTTCAATACCAAGCCATCGGAGTACCTGTCCCTGTGCAATCAGCGCACCCATGGTCACGATAAATAGCAGGAACAGGATAAAGGTAAGCCGCAGTGCCTGGCCGCGGCGTTTGAGCCCGCGTTGCCGTTTGAAGCCCACGTAATTTTTGTCAAAGGACCGCATGATGCCCATCACTGCATTGGAGGAGAAGAACATCGCAAGGATAAAACCGGTAGAAAGCAGACCCGTCCTTGGTTTATTGAGGATGTCCAGCAGGAACCCAATAATACCTTCATTGTTTTCCTTTCCCGGCACCACATCTCGGATCAGGGAAAACAGCTGGTTGATCAGTCCGCGTGAGATGGGAAGGTAGGGGATGAGGGTAAAAAGGAAAATAACGGCAGGGGGGATCGCCATAGTCAGGTTGAATGAAATAGCAGAGGCGCGTTCGGTAAAGCCGACCTTTCTGGCGTTCTGCATAAAAAAGCGGGATACGTCAAACAGTGGAATGCCCCTGAAACCCGGGATCCGCAGGTGTTTGCTGCGCCGGATAATATATTTCACCGGCGCTGATACGATGAAATGCCGTCTCAGCTTTGTAAACAGGCGCGGTGTCATTTTATATTCCGTTTATTCAGTTCTTCCTGGTACAGCTTTGCATACCGCAGGTGATCGGCGTAGTTGGTGGTGAAAATATGCGACTTCTTGCTGAGGTCACTGTTTGCCACGAAATACAGGTATTCTGTTTTGGGGGCATTCAGCACGGAA
This sequence comes from Chitinophagaceae bacterium, assembly GCA_004173355.1. Taxonomy (GTDB): domain Bacteria; phylum Bacteroidota; class Bacteroidia; order Chitinophagales; family Chitinophagaceae; genus JBEVJC01. The sequence goes on from SEAD01000265.1 coordinate 1,339, forward strand.
TCAATGGTGGAGGCATTGGGTGTGCAGATGGGCCCCGGTGGCAGTCCCTTGTATTTATAGGTGTTGTAGGGCGATTCCGTTTTTTTATGTACATCATAAATGCGGCGCAATCCGAAATCCTTCAGTGCAAATTTAAGCGTCGGGTCTGCCTGCAGGGGCATCCCGACCCGTACCCGGTTAAGGTAGGCGCTGGCAATATTTGGTTTGTCGGACGGCGCATTTGTTTCCTCATCGACGATGGAGGCAACAGTGGTGACACTGTTGGGATCCAGACCCAATGCGGCTGCCTTTTGTCTGCGTTCATCTGTCCAGAAGGTCTTGTATGCCTGGTTGAACTGTTCGAAAATGCCCGATGCGCCTGTATTCCATCGGATGGTATAAGTCAGTGGCAACACCGCGGCCATCACAGTATTGGTATCAAATCCAAAACGTGCGATCGAATCAGGACTGTTCAGGAAGCGGATCATCTCCAGCGAATCACATTCGAAGTTTTTCCCGATCCGTCCGGCGAGCACTTCTTTGGTGCGGATTTTTGTGATCACAAAGTCGACCGGTTTCTGCGAACCATTCCGCAGCATGCGCACCAGCGACACAAGGCTGAGGCCTTTTTTTATTTCGTACCGACCGGGTTTCACATCTTTATAACCGATAAACGAAGTGGTCCATTCGAACCACTGGCCACCAGCCACATTCTCTTTTTCCAGTATCGCTTTCACATCATTGTAATCGCTGCCACTGGGTATGAACAGATACCTTCCGGATGGCTGGCGAACTGAAGGCCCGAAAAATTTATAGAGGGTAAATGCAGCGGCTGACAGGATCAGCAGGAGGGATATGAGCAGGATTTTCTTTTTATTCATCATCACGGCATTTAACGGCATTATCGCAGGACAAAATAAATAAAAAACCCTGCCAGTGGTAGGCAGGGTCCCGAATAAATTATAACAACTGATTATTTTGTTGAATCAGGTCCAAGCTGGATGGTATTTCCGGCAGGAGGTACAGTTGGGGCTGCGGGAGCCGACTGGGAAGGAAGCGTGGCATCCTTCAGTTTGTCAGCGGCATTTGAACCGGTAGCGGCTCCACCCCTGATGAAAAACGAAGAGCAGATGCACAGTACACCGATAATGGCAGCAAACACCCATGTACCTTTTTCCAGTACGTCAGTGGTTTGTTTCACACCCATGAACTGGTTGCTCAGGCCGGCAATACTTCCGGCGAGGCCGCCACCTTTAGGGTTCTGGATCAATACGATCATACCCAGGATAACGGAGCAGAGGATGATCAGTATCAGGA
>SEAD01000266.1 GCA_004173355.1 Chitinophagaceae bacterium
TGTATAATCCTACGATGTTGACCACCGATCCTGCGATGCTGACCACCTGCCTGAAACCGTCCTTTTCTATAATCTTTTCGAAGAGCTGGAGTTGTAAAAATAGGATGTTATTTCTTTCGAAGGGATTGTCCCTTTAATTCCAATCGATGGGCCGTGTGTACCATTCTATCCAGGATCGCATCTGCAACAGTACTGTCACCGATAATTTCGTACCATTTTGCCACCGGCAATTGTGAGCCAATAATGGTCGATTTACGGCCGTGCCGGTCTTCGATGATTTCCAGCAGGATCATACGGGCCGTACTGTCCAGCTGTTGCATGCCGAAGTCATCGAGTATCAGCAGGTCATACTTTTCGATTTTTGACATTTCCCGGGTGTAAGATCCGTCAGCTTTCATCATTTTGAGCTTGGAGAACAGCTTCTGGGTATTGAAGTACAAAGTCCTGTAGCCAAGCTGGCATGCCTGGTGTCCCAAGGCAGATGCCAGGTAGCTCTTGCCGACGCCAGTAGCACCGGTGATCAGGATGTTTTCTTTTTTATCAATGAAGCTGCCGTCAGCCAGCCTCAACACCTGTGTTTTATCCAGGCCACGGTTGCCGGCGAAGTTCAGTTCTTCTACGCTGGCCGTGTATCGGAACCGGGCCAGGCGCATATGACGGTTCACTTTCTTGTTTTCCCGATCTTCCCACTCCGACTGGATAAGGGTATTGATGAGTTCATCTGGCGTCAGGTCCTGGTGCTGTCGGCTATCCAGCATGGATTGATAAGTCCGGAGCATCCCGTGAAGTTTGAGATGTGCCATTTTGTTCTGTATTGTACTGTTCATTTTAGTTGATGTTTTATTGGTAAGATGAGGCGCCGCGGACGTTCTCGTGCTCAGGAAGCGACGGTGTTGTTGATTGTTCTTCAATAGGACTTTGGTCCAGGTTATTCAGTAGGATGTTTTTTACGACGTTATAGCTATAGCTGCCGAAGTACGTTGCCCGGGTTACAGCGTCGATCAGTCGCTGGCGTCCTACCTTCTTTTCCATCGCGAGTATCCCCAGGCAACTACGGTAGGTCGCTTCCGGATACGCCGCAGACTTTAAAATCTTCGTCACATAACTTGCCATAACCGGATCAATGGATGCCGCCCAGTTGATGAACTTATCGGGGTTCCATTCAGAGACGAACTGGTGGGATGAAGGCATATGCTCATGGACTGTAGTATGTCCGAACTGCCGCGGACTCCGGATGTGATAAGCAATACGCTCATTACTTTTAAAGATGGAGACCTGCGTGTTGGTATAAATGATCTTGACTTTGGATCCAATGAACCGGTAGGGTACGCTGTAGTAATGTTTATCCTCCCAAAGCTGGACATAACCGTTCTTCATCACGGTGGCGAACCTGAACTTCTTAAGCTCATACCGTTCCACAGCCAGCGGCTTTAAAAAGCCCTTCTCGTTCTGTTCAAATAACTGTCTGCGACTGACAGGTCTCTTCTGGAAGGGCTGGTCGTTGTGGACCTGTAACAGGTCCCGGATGGCATCATTGAGTTGGCTAATTGTATAAAATATCCGATCCCGGAGCGGGGCAAAAATCCGGTAATAAGCTATGCTGACACCTCGCTCTACATGTGCCTTGTCACGCGGCTTATAGCTCCGGGTGGGCATTACAGCGCATTGGTAATGATTGGCAAAGTCGAGGAAGTCATCATTGACGGCAGGCTCATAGTTATCCGCTTTGGTGACTGCACTTTTGAGGTTATCGGGAATGAGCACCTTGGGAACCCCTCCAAAATAACGGAGCGCATTTTCGGTAGCAGCAATAAAGTCTTCCTTGCGCTGGGACATAACTGCCTCGACGTAAGTCAGCTGGCTATAACCCAGTACGGCTACGTAAACTTCCAGCGGCGTAACCGTACCGGTAAGGGGATCGACAATCGACAGTTTTTTACCGGTAAAATCCAGGAAGAGCTTGTCACCCGGCTCATGTTCAAAATGTAGCGATGCGGCCCGGCTGATCCGGTATTGCTTGAAGTGATCGCAGAACCTGGAGTAACTGAACCCGTCCGGATGATCCCGGCGATACTCGCCCCACAATGTCCAGCGCGTAACGCCGGTTCGTTTAAGCTCCTTTTCAAAATGCGGGAACCACTTGATCAGGGACGCCAACCGCTCCTGGTCTGCAGGATCCGGATCGTCGAACAAGGCGTCCAGCGCAGGATCCGACAGCGACAACAGTTCATTTGCAGGGAGCCCCTTCACTTCGATCAATCTCAGGTACTTCTTGACGGTGTTGCGCGACAGCTGCAGCGATCTGGCAATGGTCTGCAACGGCGTGCCGCTGCCCCTGAGCAGGATAATCTGTTTGAGTTTACTCATGTTAATCGTTTTGCCAGCCATCAGTGCAGTCATTTAGTGAGACCGCAAAGGAAAACGATTATAGAAAAACAGGTGGTCAGCATCGTCGGAATGTCAGACTCAAGGAGCGAGGGGGTGGTCAACATGCGTCGGAATGTCAGTGTAGCAGGATCTTGAGACCTTGAACCAATGATCCTGAACGTCCAGACAGCTGGTCAGCATCATCGGAATCACTGGTCACTATCATCGGAATGGGTGGTCACAATGCGTAGGATTCTACA
>SEAD01000137.1 GCA_004173355.1 Chitinophagaceae bacterium
CCCTGTCAGGATAATCCTTTTTGAAGCTGCAGTCGCCTTCATCCACTTCACCGTCGGCCCATCCATCGTTTCTGCCAGTTCCGCGGCACGCATGCTGAAGCCGGTGCTGAACATTTCCGGCAGCACTACCAGCTCCGCCCCGGGGGCGAGCGCGGCTATCCTGTTGCCGAAATTAACAAGGTTGGCTGCCTTGTTCTCCCAAGCCAGTTCCGACTGGATAAGTGTTATATTAAGCCTCTCTGCCATATTTGTCCCTGTGTCAGCCATACATAGTGGTTTACTGGGGGATTTCCGCCCCTTTTTATCCCTTAAAGATACAGTCTGCTGGCGGATTCCACCCAGATCTGCCCCGGCCCGTACAGGCATTGATTTTGTCTCCCTTCAGTATCAAACTCCCGATATGAAAACAGGAACTTTACCCCGCATTATACTCACCGCGTTTGCGGTTGCCTCACTTTCAGTTGCAGGTGCCCAGCAATGGGTTGTCCAGAATAAAGACCAGACGCGTCCCAACCCGAATGAACAGGATATAACCGGCTCGTACAATTCCACTGTTGCCTTGCCGTTTTCCGGCTATAATGAAATCAACTGGACAAGCGGAACCGGCTCGGACGCCACGCGGTTTGTAGTGGAATACAGTATCGATGGCCTGCAGTTCCAGACGGCTGCCGAACAGGTTGCCACGGGCAACACCAGCAGTTATACAGTAAAACATTATACCCAGAGCAATGAGCCGCTGCTGTACAGGATCCGCTCCGTCAACAGCGCGGGTAAATCGGCCACGTCCAGGAACTTTATGGTCGATGGCGTACCGCTGGCCCCCCTCCGGATAATCACCAACACAACCAACAGCAATGTGCTCAATGTAAATTCCAACTGGCCCATTAACCGTGTCAACATCTTTTCCCTTGACGGCACACAGGTTCTTGCCCGCGATCTCAATGGCCAGCGCGAATTCATACCTATTGCAATCCCGGATCTGGGGAAAGGCATGTACATCGTGCACTTCCTTGGCGACGGATGGAAACATTCCGAAAAAATCCTGATCCCCTGATCCCTGGTCAGGCCAGCCGGTTAGCCCGGACGAGGTCTTCAAGGAACGGGCGCACCAGATGCATTTCATAACCTTTGGCTGTCATATAGTCAAGGGTTTTTTTCTGCCGCACCATGTACTGTTCCGCTTTCAGGCTGTCATATTTTTCAGTAGCCAGTTTCGCCAGCGTAACCGCATACTCTTCCTCCTGGATTTCCGCCAGCGCCTTTTTCAGCAGGTATTCACTGATCCGGCGTTGCTGCAGCTCATACCGGATCTTGATCCTGCCCCATTGCTTCAAGCGGAAACGACCCCTTGCAAAGGCGGTGACAAAGCGCTCTTCATTCAGGTAGTCCCCCTCAATAAGGTCCGCAATGATCGCATCATGGTCCTGTTTCCACACACCAAGTTCATACAGCTTCTGCTGGACCTCCTGGTGACTACGCTCCTGGTAACCACAGTACTGTTTTAGTTTCTGCGTCGCCTGCTCCGGTGTCAGTGATTTCCTGAATATTCCCATAATTACTCTTTCCGGATTTACCGGTATCCGGTTGTAAAATTAACCATCGCCGGGGGTAAAACCATGATGTAAACACCTGGTAGCGGGTGAATTAAAACGTGGATAAAATGGTATAACAAACCCATTTCCCGGGGGTGGCTCCTGCGGGGCATTATCTTAAAAATCACTAGTTTCGCCTCATTCAAATTTTCATATGAAATTTATCGTCTCTTCCTCTTCTTTATTAAAACAACTGCAGCATATTTCGGGGGTGATCAATGCAAACACCGTGCTTCCCATCCTCGAAGATTTCCTTTTCGAAGTGGAGAAAAATAAGCTGACCGTGGTGGCGACCGATCTTGAAACCGTCATGCGGATCCAGCTGGACATCGAAGCCCGTGAAAGCGGCAAGGTTTGTATCCCGGCAAAAATTCTGGTTGATTCACTGAAGAACCTTCCCGACCAGCCGCTGACCTTTACGATCGACAAAAATTTCGGGGTGGAAATCACCAGTGATAACGGGAAGTACAAGGTCATGGGTGAAAATCCTGACAACTTCCCGAAAGAACCGGCAGCAGACGACACTACCTCCTTTACTGTTACGGGCTCCGCACTCATCACAGCCATTAACAAAACCCTGTTTGCCACCAGTTCGGATGACCTGCGTCCGGCCATGACGGGTGTTTTCTTTGAACTCGATAAAAAAGGGATGCAATGTGTGGCAACAGACGCGCACCGTCTCGTACGCTATCGCCGCACTGATGTAAGCTGTCCGCGAACCGATACATTTATCGTCCCGCGCAAGCCGCTGAACCTGCTGAAATCTGCGATCCCGGCAAATGACGACGAACTGACCATCAGCTACAACGAGAACCACCTGTTTGTAAAACATGGCACAACCCAGATGAGCTGCCGCCTGATCGACGCCCGTTTCCCGGATTATAAAGTGGTCATCCCGACTGACAACCCATACCGCCTTACTGTAAACAAATCCGATTTCCAGAGTGCACTGCGCCGCGTGAGCATCTTCAGTAACAAAAGCACCAACCAGGTGGCACTGAGCATCAGCGGCAGTGAACTGCAACTGGCTGCACAGGATATTGACTTCAGTTTTGAAGGTAACGAACGCATGAAATGCCAGTACAACGGGGAAGACCTCGTGATCGCATTCAATGCGAAATTCCTGATTGAAATGCTGGGCGCATCGGATGGCGATGAAGTAAACCTCGAGCTGTCAACCCCTACAAAAGCGGGTCTGATCAAACCATCCGAACAGGATGAGAACGAGGAACTGCTGATGCTGGTGATGCCGTTGATGCTGAACCAGTAACCATCCGGCCTGTTAATACACACGCTATGAAATATGTGTTGTTGTCCTCTTTCGATAATTATATCGACGCACACATCGCACTGGGAAGACTGGAAGATGCCTATATAAACTGCCATCTCCGGGACGATCATTCAGTCACCCTGAACCCGTTCCTCTCCAATGCGATAGGCGGAATCAAACTGATGGTGGCCGAAAGCCAGGCATCAAGGGCAACGGAGGTACTGGCAGGCAATTGAACCGATTTTCCGTAACTTATCCCTTCAATCCATTGCCATGTGGGATAAGTTATTACAATATTTTTCCAATCTTGAACAAAGACCGCTGGAAAGGATGGGATTCCTTGTCGGCGGTCTTTTGTTTTTCTGGATTATCGAAGGGGCAATCCCGCTTATCCCGCTCCGTTACAAACGCCGCAAGATCCATCATGCGGCAGTGAACTTTGGATTCACGGTGATCCACCTCGTGATCCATACCATACTCGCCATCTTTATCGTGAAGCTGTCGGACTGGTGCAGGGGAACGGGGTTCGGGATCATTTACTGGACCGGCGCCGGTATCCTGGCGGGAATTATCATCTCGGTTCTTGCGCTCGACTTCAGCAGCTGGCTGGTCCATTACGTGATGCATAAATCCCCGCTGCTCTGGCGATTCCATCTCGTACATCACAGTGATAACAGCGTGGATGTAACCACCGGGCTCCGGCACCATCCCGGTGACAGCCTGCTTCGCGGCCTCTTCTTCATGCTGTTGATTTTTGTGTCGGGTGCACCAATGTATGGGGTCATGATTTACCAGACCCTGGTGGTACTGGCCACTGCATTCACCCATGCCAATATCCGGCTGCCACGCAGGCTGGACGCAGCTTTGAGCTTCTTCCTGGTATCCCCCAATATGCACAAGGTGCACCACCACTGGAAACAGCCGTATACCGACAGCAACTACGGTGCAGTGTTTTCGTTCTGGGACCGGTTGCTCGGCACGTTCCGCAAAATGGACCCTGATAAAATCCGCTATGGCCTGGACCGCTATTACCCGAATGAACAGGATGAAAACTTCCTGCAGCTGATGAAAAAACCTTTCCGCCGGCTGGAAGACTGATCATTTTCTTACCCATACCCGTTCCGGGGATTACTTACATTTGGATTATGAAGATCATTGCCATGATACCAGCCCGCTATGCGGCTACGCGACTGCCGGCAAAACTGATGCAGTTACTGGGAAACAAAACAGTTATCCGGACAACCTATGATGCGGTGGTGTCCACCGGTCTCTTTCACGAAGTGTATGTGGTCACGGACAGCCAGCTTATATATGAGGAAATCCAGTCGCATAACGGCAAGGTCATCATGAGCAAACGCGAACATGAAAGCGGAAGCGACCGTATCGCCGAAGCAATCGAGACACTCGATATCGATGTAGTCCTGAATGTACAGGGTGATGAACCCTTTATTACCCGCGAACCACTCGCCAGACTCGTGGAACAATTCCAGGATGCAAATGTCCGGGTGGCCTCCCTGATGCGCCGGATCAACCCGGAAGATTTTGAAAAGCCAAGCGCTGTCAAAGTCGTGGTCGATAAAAATAATAACTCCCTCTATTTCAGCCGCAGCCCGATTCCCTATCCGGCGGATCCGGCGGCCGCCGGCAGCAGCTATCTCCATGTAGGGGTGTATGCCTATCGCAAAAAGACCCTGCTTGATTTTACAAAGTGGCCGGCGGGTATACTCGAGCGCACCGAAAAGCTCGAACAGCTCCGTTACCTCGAAAATGGGGTGGCGCTCCGGATGGCCCTGGTGGATTTTGAGGGGATCGCTATCGATACCCCGGATGACCTTGCCCGTGCAAGGGCTTTCCTCCTGGCAAAAACCAGCTGAATGGCGCCAGCAGCGTGCTGCCGGCCAGTTTATCCGCCCATACCGGAAATAGGTTTTATATTTACCGCCCGCTTTGTTCACGAAACCTTTTTTCATGCGGCCGGTAAAGCAGTTCTACCAGTTTTTTGTCTATTTCCTTCGTACAAAACTCACCAGGGCGCAGTACATCATGATGGTGGCTGTGTTTGTTGGATTTTTTTCCGGCCTCAGCGCCGTCCTGCTCAAAACTGTTGTGCACCACCTCCAGCACTGGATTGTTGACCTCGACGTCAGCCGGCTGGCTTACCTGCTGTTCCCGACTGTAGGCCTGATCGCCACTGTACTCGTGGTGCGGATATTTTTCCATAACCGTTTTGAAAAAGGTCTCACCATGGTACTCCGTGCCATCGCGCGACGCAATTCATTTATCCCGCTCAGCCATACCTACCAGCACGTGATCACGAGCAGTATCACGGTTGGTCTCGGCGGCTCGGTAGGGCTGGAAGCCCCGATCGTGGCAACCGGCTCCTCCATCGGCTCCAATATCGCCCGCATCAGCGATCTTAGTTACCGCGAACGGACACTGCTTATCGGTTGTGGTGCGGCTGCCGGGATCTCCGCTGTGTTCAATGCCCCGATCGCCGGTGTCATCTTCGCTATTGAAGTGTTACTGACCGAAACAATCGTAAGCTACTTTATCCCGCTGATCATTTCATCCGTGCTGGGCGCACTCTGCTCCCGGATTATCCTGAAAGAATCTTCCGGCCTGTTCAACTTTGTACTGCAGGAAAAATTCAACTACAACAACGTACCGGGATACATCATACTTGGGGTGACCGCGGGTTTTGTCGCATTATATTATGCCCGCGCATTCAAGGGTACCGAACACAGGCTGGCCGACTGGAAACTCAATCCATATGTCAAGGCAGCAATGGGTGGCCTGATGCTCGCAGCCCTCTTCTTCCTGGTGCCACCACTTTTTGGGGAAGGATATGAAAGCATAAAACTGGTTGCAACCGGTCAGACCGGCGGTATTACAGCTAACGTTTCCTATGCCTCATTACTGGAGGATAACTGGGGACTGATCGCATTTGCCGGGATAGTTGTCCTGCTCAAACCCGTGGCCGCAGCGGTTACCATCGGGAGCGGGGGTTATGGGGGCAACTTTGCACCGTCGCTTTTTACCGGTGCCTTCCTCGGTTTCTTTTTTTCGCGGCTGCTGAATATTACGGGATGGTTCAAGGTACCGGAAAGCAATTTCAGTCTCGTTGGTATGGCCGGTGTGCTGAGTGGCGTGATGTACTGTCCGCTCTCGGCTATCTTCCTTATCGCCGAAATCACCAATGGGTACGAACTTTTTATCCCGCTGATGATCGTATCCTCGATCTCTTATTTTATCGCAAAAAGTTACCAGCGATATTCCATGGAAACAAAACAGCTGGTCATGGATGGCGAAATCTTCACCCATGAAAAGGAAAAGAATATCCTCACATCCTTACGCCTTGATGAAATGCTGCAGGAAAAATACGACAGCATCAGCGTGGACGCCAGACTCACCGAACTGGTAGAGCTGATCAAAAAAAGCAACCGGAATATTTTTGCCGTACACGACCAGCGCAACCGCTTCGTAGGTATCATCGAACTGAACGATATCAAACAACACCTTTTCCAGCCGGATGCCTTTGAAAAAATGCCCGTGCGTTCGCTGATGAAGAAACCAGCTGCCACACTTTTGCATACGATGAATATGCATGCCGTAATGGAAACATTCGACATCACACACACCTGGTACCTGCCCGTACTTAACCACGAAAAAGTCTTTCTCGGATTTATTTCCAAGTCAAAACTATTTGCCAAGTACCGCGAGTCGCTGGCATCGCAGACCGATCTGTATGATGAAGCTTAACAGCTCAGGCCCCTTCTTCGTGGATTTTCTGCAACTCATACCGGTAAGCCCTGCGGGAAGGAACCAGCGGGTCATTGATCTGTATTGAATATTCCATAATAAAACTGGCTCCGAAATACAGGATGAAAGAAGAGTAAAATACAAAGAGCAGGATCAGTGCAATCGCTCCGCCGGCACCGTACACCGCACCGGGATTACTGTTCAGCATCACCGTGGACAAAATGGCTTTACCAATTGTAAACAATACCCCGGTAACCAGCCCGCCAACAAAGGCCACCTTCCATGAGGGCCTGGCATTTGCGAGGTAACGGAACAACACCACAAACCACAGTGTGACCACTATGATACCTGCCACCTGGCTGAAAGCGCCGGAAACCAGCACTGCTCCGGGTTTCCAGATTTTTTCGATATACTGGCCTGCAAACGCCCTGACAGCATCAAGGATGGCACTCGCAAGGAACAGGATACCTGCCGCAACAATCACAATCAACGCACGCCCCCGGAGTTTCATCTCATAAAGGAACGAAGCCTTGCCCAGACGGATATTCCAGATATCATTCAGGGTGTTTTTGATGACCTTGAAAAGCGTGGTGGCAACAAACACAAGGAACACCAGCCCGATCACGGCCATCCACCAGTTATCCGCCAGCCGGCGGAAACTTCTCGCTGTTTCGCGTAACTGGTTGGCCCCGCCTTCACCAAGTGTGGCACCCAGTATTTCACCCAGCTGGGTGCCGATCAGCTGACGGCTGAAAAATATACTGAACAGCTGGAACAGCAATACGATAATCGGCGGCAGGGCAAAACAGGTGAAGAAAGCTGTTGCACCCGCCATCCGCATGGGGTCATTTTTTTTAAGCCTTGAGAAGGAACGCTTCAGCAATACAGCGAATGTCCCGACTGCCGATCTCTTCCTTGTTTCCAAAACTTTTAATTTTTCCTAACTTCAGTTATGAATATTAACCTGCGCCCGGAGAACTATCTCCGATACCTTAATATAACCAAACTCTTTGGTACCCAGCGCACCAGGGAAATCCTTTCCATTAATCCCACCCAGATCCCGCACCGCCAAGAGGCGGAGTCCGTAGTAGTATGTGTCAATGAATATGACGCTGAATCACTAGATACACATGAATACCATGATGTGCAGCAGGCCTTCAGCTACCGTAATACAAGCAAGACCAGCTGGATCAATATCGATGGCCTGCGCAAGCAGGATATTGAGCAGATCAGCGAACATTATGCCATACACCCCCTGCTCATCGAAGACATACTGAGCATTAACCAGCGGCCGAAAATGGATGAGGTGGATGGGGTGCTTTTCTGCCTGCTGAATATGCTGTATTACAATACCGAAGAGGGCACGGTGGAACAGGAGCAGATCAGTATTGTGCTCGGACCCAACTTCGTGATCAGTTTCCAGGAAGATGCCACGCGTGACGTATTCAATCCGCTTCGCGAAAAACTGAAACTCGCCAACAGCAAGGCCCGACAGCGCGGGGCAGACTATCTCTGTTATTCCATGCTCGACCTGATCGTGGATAATTATTTCCTGGTGATGGAAAAACTCGGCGACAGGATCGAATACCTCGAGGAAGACGTAATCCGCAACAGCGACAAATCCGCGATGGCAAGGGTCAACCTGCTGCGGAAGGAATTGATTGTGCTGAAGCGGAATACCGTGCCGGTCCGGGATATGATCGGTGGCATCCTGCGGAGCGAAAGTGAATTACTCGATGACCGTACCACCAAATACTTCAAGGATGTGTATGACCATATCATCCAGGCGATAGACCTGACCGATAACTACCGGGATATAATGGTCAGCATGCAGGACCTGTATATCAATAACGTGAACCTTAAAATGAATGAGGTAATGAAGGTGATGGCCATCGTAACCTGCCTGCTTGCACCGGCTACAGTCATTGGCGGGATCTTCGGGATGAATTTCGATGCCGTTCCCTATATCCACAACCAGTACGGTTTCGCCATTGCTGTGTTACTGATGCTGGCAATACCGGTCTGGATGATCATCATGTTCCGCAGGCGCGGATGGTTCTAGGCATTCTTTGCGGCGGCAGCTTTTTTGTACACCGGCACAGTACTGCATGGTTCACCGTACATGATACTTTTTACCACCGGGCGCAGCAGGCGGGTCAGTTCCATATACACAAAATCACCGATCGGGATCTCACCACATCCCTTTACCACAATACGTTTATCGGCAAATTCCGAAAGATCAATCGCAGCAAGATTACGGAGGAACAGCTGTTTCTGTAATTCCAGTTCCGTACCCATCACAATACTGGCAGCCACCGGTTCGAGATAAGTGGCAATCAGCATGTAGGCCCATACGGGCACAATCGCATCGGCACTGCAGGTAACCGCCACATTCTTACCCCGGTAATTTTCCCAGTCGGTCGACTTCAGTGCTTCACGGAAATCCTTTTCCTTCAGAATCAGGCCCATAAACAGATAACCCTTCAGGTCAAATACCAGGTTCGCGCCAACAGGGATAAAATCCGCAGGGTCAATGGTCACCAGCCCGCTTTCGGCAACCTTATTTACAAATGTCTCTTCCATAATCCGGTATTTATGCTTTAAAGGTAACAAACTCAGGCCGGCATTGTTCTGCCGGCACCAGCGTGAAACCAAACCGGCGCGTCCAGGCGGAATGGTCCGGGCGCAAAAAACCCGGCTGTTGCCGGGTTCCTGCAGTTAGTTTTGGTTGCGGGGATCAATATACTTTACCCCTGTTGTCTTTTATATCTGCTGCTTCCATCAGGGCGGCCTGTGGATACATAGAACTCATTTTTGCCTGCTGTGTGCGGGCCTGGCGCTGTTCAGCGAGGGTTGCACTTACAGTAGTGGCGGACACGTTGTCCACGCGGATTACATAAACCCCGTTTGAACCATAAATTGGTGTGGTAACCACCTTTCCCTTGTTCTCCGGATTGAAGGCCGCGCCGATCACCGCTGACTCACCGGCCAGTACCGGTGATGTATTATTCTGCATGCGAATGCTGTCTGCCACTTCGATAGTTTTGCCCAGTTTGGCGGCCACTGCATCAAGCGTAGTAACAGTTCCGATTTTCTGTGTAATTGCTTCCGCTTTCTTCCGGTTACGCAACAAAGGCTCAACTGACAAACGTGCTTTCGCCGTTGACTGCGTTCCTTTCTCGTTTACCTCTGTTACAATTGCCACCACATAGTTTTCGCCTACACGCTGCGGTGCCAGGACGTCACCAAGGTCAGCCGCGTAGATATCCCGTACAAATGCACGGGATGCACCAAGGCCGGGGATCTGTGAAGCATTTGGTGTTATATCACTTGCAAATGCTTTTACCTTACCTTCTGCTTTCAGTGTTGCAATAGCTGCGTCAAATTCTTTCTGGTTGCGGGCCTTACCTGCAAAGAGGTTGGCTTCGTTCACGGCAGCAGCATCCGTTTCACTGCTTGCTTCGATCGGCTGGGTGAGATATGCCACGCGATACGCAGGTGATGAACCGGTGGTTGACAGAATTTCAATATAGTGCGTACCAAATTCTGTTTTTACAATTCCTTTCGCGCCAACCGGGTTTGCAAAAATGAAATCGTTGAACTCCGATACCATGCGGCCCGCGGTCACTTTTTCATATTTACCACCGTTGGCAATACTGCCCTGGTCAGTAGAAAATTTCTGAAGAAGGGTATCAAAACTTGATCCCTGCGCGATTGCATTCCGGATACTGTCAGCAAGTTTATACGCTGTGGCAGAATCACGGATCGGGATTGACTGACCGGATTGCGGATCGGAGATGGTAAGTCCAACCAGTATATGTCGAACCGTAACCGTATCGGGCTGCTGGCGGATACCCGTGAGTTTTGCGAGTGAAAATGATCCACCGTCCAGGTAGGGTCCATAGGTGGTTCCCACCGGCTGCGCAAAAATGGAATCCTTCATCGGCACCTGGATCGTCTTGCCATTGATATAACCATCATAGAATTTATTGTTGGCCTGGGTTTCCAGGAATTGCTTCAGGTTTTTTGTGGAATCCAGTTCCGGTTTTAATTTCAGCAGTTTGTCTTTCGCAGCAGCAGTATCATTTGTAGTCGGCAGCGCGCTGAAGTTCACATACGCAATCCCGCGGGTTTCTTCCTGCTTGAATTGTTTTTTGTGCTTGCTGATATAATCAGCAATATCGGCATCCGTAATTTTTACACTGCTGTCTGCAATGCTGGTATAAAACTCCCGCACCATTGAAACATTTGCCAGCTGGCTATTGTCCGCAATCTGTTTTTCAACCAGCCATTTCGGGTAGTTGATACTGTTGCTGAGGAGCGATGTATATTTTTCGTTCAGCCGGTAAAGTTCCAGCTGTTCAATGTAAGCCGAAAACTGCATTTTCTGTTCAGCGCTTGCCGACTTCAGCATCTGGTCGACCTGCTGCTTAGCCATCACCGCGTTATAACGGCCGGTTGAATCGGTAAACTGCTGTTTCAGGTCCTGAGGCGGATTTGCACCATAAAGGATGTCACCCAGTTCGTTTTTACCGATAGCCATTCCCAGTTTGTCCAGTTCGCCGGCGAGAACAACACCTGCCACTTCCTGGCTCCATGCCTGGTTTACAGCCTGCTCTTCCAGACCGGGCATGCTGCCACCGTACTGCTGTTCAAGCTGCGCTTTGGCTGCTTCTTTCTTTTTCTCGAAGGAATCAAATTCAATGGTCTTGCCATTCACGGTACCAATATCTCGGGAATTGGAACCACGGAACAGGCTGCCGCCATTTTCAAATGCAAGCATGACAACGAAAAGAATCAGGGCAAGCGCGATGATCACGGCCATCAGTTTGGCGTACTTCTCCTGGATCGACTGGATAACTGACATAATATTATGTAGGGTTTAAAAAAGGGATGGCAAAAATAGGGGAAATCTGCTTATGAACAAATTGTGGAAAACCGCTCAAATTCCCTGTATTTAAGCGCTTGAGCGGATTCCGGA
>SEAD01000138.1 GCA_004173355.1 Chitinophagaceae bacterium
GAGCTATAATGATCGGGGGCATCGCCTCGGCAATTAAACTGATGAAAAGTGTGTATGAAAAACAGCAGGCCACGCTCATCATGGAAAAAGGAAAGATCCAGGCGGAACTGCAGGTACTGAAAGCACAGCTGCATCCGCATTTTTTATTCAATACGCTTAACAATATCTATTCGCTGACCCAGCAAATACCCAACCCGGCATCTGCAATGATCCTGCGACTGTCGGATATGCTGCGTTATATACTTTATTCAGGCAGCCGGGACCTGGTACCGCTTGAAGGGGAACTGAAAATGCTGGACGATTATATAAAACTGGAAGCACTTCGGTATGATCAATCCCTGGACCTCAGCATAGAATTCCCGTCCAATCCGGATGTCAGCATCGCGCCTTTGCTGTTGCTGCCATTTGCAGAGAATGCCTTTAAACATGGGGCCAGTAAAATGATCGAACGCCCATGGATCAGCCTGCGGATTGAGTTGAAAGACCGGCAACTTTCCATGGTGATGGTGAATGGTTTTGATCCCGGCGCTGTACAGGACAGCGGCGGCATCGGCATTGCCAATGTGAAAAAAAGGCTGGAACATCTTTACCCCGGAAAACATACATTGCAACTGCGGAGTGAAGAGGAATTGTTTTATGTGAATCTCACTATCGGACTGTGACCATCAGGCCGGCCATCGAACTGATTAAGTCCGGCGCAACTGATATAAATACCACACGTTAAATTAACCATGTGCCTGACCGGATCTACCAATGCCTGATAGTCGACGACGAGCCTCCGGCGAGGGAGGTGTTGCGCAGGTACATTGAACAAATGCCGCAACTGGCAATTGCCGGCGAAGCATCCAATGCCGTGCAGGCAATGGTAACACTGCAACAACAACCGATTGACCTGCTTTTCCTCGATATCCATATGCCCAAACTATCGGGCATTGACCTCATTAAAAGTTACCGGGTACAGCCAAAAATTATTCTCACCACGGCATATGAACAGTACGCCCTGCAGGCCTTTGACCTGGAAGTCACTGACTACCTGCTGAAGCCAATTGCATTTGAGCGTTTTGTGAAAGCCGTGATGAAAGCACTGCCCGATGGGCAGGCCAGTGCACCTGTGGCCGAAAAGACTGCCATCGAACCACCGTTTCTATACCTGCGCTCGGACCGGAAAATGGTAAAGGTTTACCTCGATAAAATTTACTATATCGAAAGCCTGAAAGATTATGTACGCGTGCGGACCCAGGATGGCGATATCATCAGTAAACATTCAATGGCGGCCCTCGAAGCCATCCTCCCGCAGCAACAATTTGTTCGTGTACACCGATCCTTTATTGCGGCGATTGACAAAGTACAGTCGTTTACCCCTGACAAACTAACACTCCCGCCCGGGGAAATACCCATCGGCAAATTGTACCGACTGCAGGTCCTGAAATTGCTGAAATAACAATCCCGTGGTTCCAGGCTCCGGTAATATTTTTTCTCCCCGGAAACTATTTAACTTCAGAGCATGCTTAAACTCCTGTCGATCCTGCCTTTCATGCTGCTCCTCGCAGGATGCCACCCCAGACCTGCGGGCCTGACCCTGCCAGCAGAGTGGTCACGGCAGGAAGCGGTTTTCCTTACCTACACCGGCAATCCGGACGACGGCAGCACCACCGTCAGGGTAAAGGCTGCCTGTGAACAGCTGATTGAACAGATAGCACCGCATCTCAAAATGTACCTGCTGGTAAACGCGGAATGGAACCTCGACTCTATGCTGCGTGTTTTTAAAAGCAGGAATTACTATACCCCCAACATCCAGCTGGTACCGGTAGCCGATCTCTTCTCGATGGGTGTGGTCCGGGACTACGGTCCCATCATCATAAAAGACCCCCGCGGCATTCGTAAAATGATGCGTTTTGAATGGGATTATATCGGGGCCAATTTCCTGGATCCTGACACGGCCTGGCAACGGGAAAAGAATAATACCAGGGATGTCTATTTCAACCAGATCAGCCAGCTGCTCCATATGGAGGTAGTGCGAAGCCCGCTGGTGATCGAGGGCGGGGAGATTGAAACCAATGGGCTCGGAACGGGACTGATCGTGGATTCTTTCAATCGGAGACGGAATCCTTTTTTTACATCCAGATCGGTTGACAGCCTGCTGAAGGTATCACTTGGGATAAGCAACGTGATCCGGCTAAGCGAAGGTGCGGCAGAAGACCCAGCCCCCTGGCAGTCACGCATCAGCGGCAACATTTACGGATGCGGTGTCGGCGGGCACGTGGACGAGTTTGCCAGGTTTATCAACAGCAATACCATCCTGCTGGCCATGCCCACAAAGGAGGAGGCACTCAGGGATCCTGTAAAAAAAATAACTTACGACAGGATGCTGGTGAATTATAAAATCCTTTCAGCGGCAAAAGACCAGGATGGTAAACCATTTAAGATTATTGAGTTCCCGGTACCGGATGTGACACCCTACGATATCCGGATCGATACCACAGATAACTCACACCCCGGAGCCTCGATCCGATGGGACTACCCGGAACTCAAACACGGGGATACCATCCAATTCCTGCCCGCTGTCAGTTACCTGAATTATATAATCATGAATGAGCTGGTAATTGTCCCCAAATATTACCAACCCGGCCGAAAGGGATCGAGTGATCGAAAAGATCTCGAAGTCAGTAAACTGTTTGGCCAGTTATTTCCGGGGAAAAAAATTATCCAACTGGACCCGACCGGATTGAACTGGGTAGGTGGTGGTTTTCATTGCTGGACCCAACAGGTTCCGGCAAACTGAAAGACATTGCCTTTAATATTCAATCAATCATAAAGACCAATTCCATATTTACAAATTCTTGTGATTATGGAGTCGGATTCCGTATTTACAAAAAACTATCATTCGGACCGTAGACTCTTCACCGGATTGGTCACAGCCGCCTTGATCGCCTGGAAACTCACCGTTGCAATAGTAATAAATACCGCGATCAGCGACGAAAACAAAAATACCGTCCAGCTGATATTAATCCGGTAATCATAATTTGCGAGCCAGTTGTGCAGGTAATACCACGCAATTGGTGCAGCAATCAGGCAGGACAAACCAACCAGCACCACAAACTCGGTTGAAAGCAGGCGCCAGATATTGGGGACACTGGCACCAAGCACCTTGCGGATACCAATTTCCTTCGTGCGCTGTTCAGCCACAAAACTGGCCATACCAAACAAACCCAGGCAGGAAATCAATACTGCCAGCACAGCGAAGTAGGATGAAAGTTTGCCGATGCGTTCTTCATCCGTAAACTTGGAACCGAATTCTTCGTCCACAAACTTGTAACTGAATGGCACATCAGGTGTGTATTTTGCAAGCACCTGCTCAACTGACTTCAGCGATGCGGCCACATTCTGTTTTGAATTTAACCGGATGATCAGGCTGCCAAGATTATCCTGGTCTGCGATATGGTAAAGTGTTGGCCGTACCGGGTAAAAGGGCGACTCCTGCATCAGGTCGCTTACAACCCCGATAATGGTATAGGGCTCGTCATTCCAGACCAGCGTTTTTCCGACAGGATCAGCAAAACCAATAAACTTCGCTGCCGATTCGTTGATCACAAATGCCGCTGAATCGGTGGCAAAATCACGGGAGAAATCGCGGCCATTCTTCACTTTCCAGTTTACCGTTTTACCGAAATCATAGGTAACTGTATTATTGGGAAAGTCGACAGCGAGATTGGGGTCCTTCCCTTCCCAGTCGAACCCGCCATTGGTATTATACACACTCGTCAGCGTACTGTTCGAGGCAGTCATCTCCTCAATGGCTCCTGCACTTTTCATTTCATTCCGTACGGCATCAAAATGGTCACGTACTTCATTTGCCAGGTTGATATTCACCAGACCGTTGCGGTTATAACCAATCGGCCGGTTTTTGGCATGCTGGATCTGCTGGTACACGATGATGGTACCACTGATGAGCATCACCGACACGGTAAATTGCAGCACCACCAGCACCCTCCTTGGTATCGCCGCATTCTTACCCGCCTTGAATGTTCCTTTCAACACCTTCAGGGGCTGGAAAGAAGAGAGGTAAAATGCAGGGTAACTTCCCGCAAGAAGACCGGTCACCACGATAAACACCACCGCGATTACCCAGAACCAGGCATTATCCCATGGCATACCCATTTTCTTACCGGCCACCTCATTAAAGAACGGGAGCAACAAGGCCACGATAACCAGTGAAAACAACGCCGCAATCAATACAACCAGGTAAGACTCCGCAAAAAACTGCCGGATGATCTGCCACCTGAGCGAACCCAGTGACTTCCGGATCCCGACTTCCCTCGCACGTTTTTCACTCCGGGCTGTACTCAGGTTCATAAAATTGATACAGGCAAGCACCAGGACAAAAAAACCAATCGCAGCAAACAGCCAGACATACCGGATTTTACCCCCGGCATTCACTCCATTTTTGAATTCACTGTAGAGATTCCAGTTGCCCATCGGCTGCAGGAACACCTGCCAGTTGTATTTTTTTTCAAAATCACCGACATTGTCCATTTTGATACTCCGGATTTTTGCCGATGCTTTCTCCATATCCACATTGTCGGCCAGCTGCACAAAAGTCTGGGAGAAATTGCTTCCCCATGGGTTTTCCATGGTTTTAACCCAGGGATTCTGGATCAGCCAGAGTTCCCAGGGAAGTATGGCCTTCACCTCGCGGAACGAGGTGTTATCCGGGAGGTCTTCATACACTGCGGTTACTTTCACATCCTTTGACCGGTCGAGCCGGATTGTTTTTCCCATCGGATCCTCCTTTCCGAAGATGGCTTCCGCAAGGGACGCAGAAAGCATGATGGAGTTAGGGTCTGCCAGGCCCGATCTCGAGCCACTCAGCATTTTCAACGAGAGCATATCGGGAGCATTCGCTTCGAAATACATACCCTGCCCGCTGATGGATTTATCACCACGGGTAAGCAACAGCCCATTCAACCAGGAAGCCTGGACCACATATTTAAAATCACTGCCGTATTTATCCCGGATAGCAGGTCCCATTGCGGCGGGATTCGACACCTGTGATTTCACCTCGCCATTGAAGTTCGCATGTTGCATCACCTGTGCAATGCGATCGTAATTATCATGGTATTTATTAAAAGACAGTTCATCATAAATCCACAAACCGATGAGCATGGCAACTGCCATACCCGCGGCCAGGCCTCCGATATTGATTGCGCTGTATCCCTTGCTTTTTGCCAGGTTGCGCCAGGCAATTTTGAAATAGTTTTTAAACATCGGTTGGGGTTTGTGTGTTGCGACCCGGAATCCCAGGGCAGTGCAGGTGTCGTAAAAACTATGCCGCCAAGCTAAATCATTGCGCCTCAATGGTATTTATTACCGACGAAGGGATGCACTGTACGTTTCCGATGCAGTGGCTGTTGCAAAACCGGAACGGTTGTCTCGTCCTGATGTGGTTATAATCTCAATCCCATACTCACCCCACCCCAGCGATGCAGTTCTCCGGTTGCGAATTCTTTTGTAATGAAAGACTGGGTATAGGAAAGCAGCAGTTTCCTGAAATTGACTATTACACCGGCATCAGCCTGGAAAACCACCCGGCTGATATCATCGGTTGAAATCGTATAGGGTGTGCTTTTATTAAAAAGACCACCTTGTAGCGTCGCGTCATACCCTACGAGGTTGGTCCGGCCCTGCAGGAAAAAATAGTATTCTGTCTTGCGCGATGCAGTCGCCTGGAAAGGTTTCCGGAACCGCCCGGCCATCAGGTTCACACCCGCGTTGATTTTGTCATTGAGCGTACCCAGCCGCCCCTCTGCTGCCGCATTGACCAGGAATCCTTTTCGTGAAAACAGTTCCTTTTCGTAATTCACCTGGTAGTTTACAATCGCATCCGTTCTTACCTGGTACTGCCATCCCCTCGGCAGCGGGTTACCCGTCCATTTGTGGATGCCGTACTGGATATCATAACCAAAGGCATAACGGCCCATGATTCCCAGGGTAAATGTAGTGGACAACCGTTGCCGGCGGTCGGGGTCAGCCTGTATCGAAAACACCTGGAAAGCCATGTTGGCGTCGAAAGGCCGGTCACCGTAGAGGATCTGGTCTTCTTCAATACTGGTGGGAGTAAAAGCAAAAATATTCAGGGTCATACCATAAGACGGGGCACTGGTAAACGGGGTGAGCATCAGGCGCGACAGGAAAAAGTTTTTCAGTCCGGGAGCTGCATATTCCAGTGTGATACCCTGTGTGTAGTACCTGTCGGTTTTGGTGAAATAATCATTGTCGTAGTGCAATCTCAGGTAATGATCCGACCCGGCGTTCCGGAAGCCCGACAGGTTCTCCACCCGTTGCCCAAACCCGGAAAGGGCGACAGCACAAAAAACTGAACAAAAGATTATTTTCCGCATGGTATCATATACGGCAGCATATGGCCGCAGGGATGTACATGATTAAAACAACCGGTGGCCCTCGGCCAAAACACCCGACAAACGCTTAGTTTTGACACGCATAACCGGTAACAGCATATGGAAAGACTCCGCAAACATATCGAGGAAATTACACCGCTCAGCGATGAAGAGTTTGAACATATCAAACCTCTCTTCAACCTGAAAAAGGTCAGGAAACACCAATACCTGATTGATGAAGGCTCCGACGTGAAATATGAATACCTTGTTCTTTCAGGAATCTACAAGGTTTTTTATGTAGATGAACAGGGCCGGGAATTTATCGTGCAATTCGCAACCACCAACTGGTGGATGTCGGATTATCCCGCGTTTTTCAAACAGGAAAGGGCAAATCTGTTTGTCGAATGTATCCAGGAGGGTGAAGTGTTATCGTCCACCCTTGCCACTCGTGAGAAACTCTCCGCTGATTTTCATAAAATGGAACATTTTTACCGGGTAAAACTCACAAACGGTTACGTAGCGGCACAACAACGGATAAAACTCCTGCTGTCGAGCACACCGCAGCACCGGTACGAAGAATTTTCAAAATTATACCCGGACCTCCTGCAGCAAATCCCAAAAAAACTGATCGCGGAATATCTCGGCGTCAGCAGGGAGACCCTTAGCCGGCTCTATGCCGGCGGTAAATAGATAAACGGACAGGATAAGATCCGTCTTAAAAGTGTGATTTCGATCACACTTTTTTTGTGACCAGACTCCTTCCCCGCAGGGGTGCTGCCAATGTAGTTTTACATCGTCAACGGGGAGCAGATAAAACGCTCCCCTGGCATTAACAAAACTTCAAAAAACTCAAATCTGCAATCATGAAACCTAAAGTCTTAATCATCGCTTCCAATGCCAACACACTCGGTCCATTGAAAAGAAGGGTTGGTGTGTTTTTACCTGAAGTAGCTCACCCTTATGCTGAATTTGAAAAGGCCGGGTTTGAAATAGATTTCGCGACACTTACCGGGGAATCACCTTACCTCGATGCATTGAATCTCGCGGATGATCCGGACAACCTGAAATTCCTCACCGGAAAAGGTTGGGCGTCCATGCATGATGCCGTCAAACTTTCAGATGTTGATGTCAGCACGTACGATGCAGTCTTTGTACCAGGCGGACTGGCACCCATGGCTGATATGCCCCAGAACAGCGAACTCAAAAAAGTAATTGCCGATACCTATGAACGGGGGGCTGTTGTGGGTGCTGTATGTCATGGCCCGGTATCTTTACTGAATGTAAAACTGAGCGATGGGTCTTACCTGGTAAACGGCAAAAACATCGCTTCCTTCACTACCGAAGAAGAAGCAAATTATGCCAAACCCGATGTGCCTTTCGACCTGCAAACCGAGCTGACACGGCAGGGTGCTATATTTCACGCCGCAGCAGCCTGGTCCGCCAATTCAATCACCGACGGCACCCTCGTAACCGGACAAAATCCTGCATCAGCAAAAGGTGTCGGCGAAAAGATCGTCGCTATCCTGAGTGCAAAAAAAGTTTAAACAAAAACCCCGGCCATGATACAACAAACCGTATTTACCCACGCGCAGTGGAAAGTAAAAGATGGACAACTCGACGAAGTCCTGTCCATTCTTAAAGAGGTAGCAGAAAAAAGCCTTGCAGAAGAAGGCAATCTTTTTTATAAAATACACCAAAGTATTCCGGAGAATAATGTCCTGGTTTTATACGAAGGATACAAGGACCAGGCAGCAGCTGACTCACATCGGAGCTCAGCCCATTTCCAGGACCTGGTGATCGGACGGATTATTCCCCTGCTGGAAAAAAGGGAAGTCATCCAGATGCACCAGATTATTTAAAATGTCCAGGTTCCAATAAAAAAAATCGCGCTGCAGGGCGCGATTTTTTTTAAAACTTTTCCAATTGACATCAGTTTTCAGCACTCAGGTAATTAGCATATGCATAACCCTCTTCCCCTTTGTCAGTCCTGATTAGCCACCACTGTTCGGTGGTTTTGCTGATCAGCGTAACCAGTTCATGATGGGCCGCCTTGCCTACAATTGGCTGGTCCGTACCCGGTCCTTTACGGATATTCAGGTTTGACTTTTCTGTGGTTACCTTCACTTTTGACCCGGCCACCTCAGTTGACACATCAATATTCAGTATCAGGTCGCCGCCTTTAAAATCGGGATCAATTTTTTCGTATGTTGCCCAGAGCGCATCTTTGACACTGCCCGATGGTGCTATACCGTCAATGTATAACACATTGTCCTGTTCGCGGACCTGGAGATTGGTTACCCCCTGCGACTGCGCAGCGTCAACCAGCTCCTTGTATTTTGTTTCCTGTAAAGCCATAAAAAATTATTTTACTACCAGTTCATTATTGATTTTTTTCGGACGAAGTGCATTGAGTGCCTGTATCAGTTTAACACGCTGGGATTTCTGGATTTCGCCCTTCAGCGTTATTTCCCCATTTGAAACTGTTGCGGTCACACCGGGGAAATCTTTTGTGGCATCCATTACCCCCTTCTGCAATGAATCATCCGCAGAAATCACTACTGGCGCCGCCTGGGGAGCAGGTACAGGTTCCATTGGCACAGGCGCAGTAACCTCTGGTTCGGCTTTCTTTTTATCCTTGCAGGAATACAACAGGACACTCGCCGGTCCCATCAACATCAGGCTGACCGATAATTTCAGAATTGTCTTTTTCATATTCGTTATTTTATACCCTGTAAAAACAAAAACGGGGCCGGAGCAGGAAAAAGTTAATCACAAATCCATCGTGCCGGCCCAGTACATATCCATTCAGTGCCGTTGTTTATATGATCCTGACTTCTGCACTTTCCCGGAAAAGCATGGCGCTACTCGTAGCTCAGCAGTTTTTCAGCGATAACCTTTATCTTTATCACTCCACCAATTACCCCACTAACCTCATGAAGAAACTTTTACTTGCCTGCATCTTACTTTCCGCCAACGTGGCATTTTCCCAAACACAATATGCAGTTACTTTCGATGGCGTGGATGACTATATCAATGTTCCCTCTACCACTGCCCTCGGGCTGAGTACCAACTTTACCATTGAAACATGGATCCTGCCCACAGGGCCGGGTAGCCAGGGCACACAGGGGGGCATGATCATGAACAAAGAGTCGAGCTACGAGATTGCACGATACCCCGATGGGTCCATCCAGTTTGCCCTGAGTGCCAATGGCACGGGAAGCGACTGGGCATGGGTGAATACAGGACTCATTGCACCGCTCAATGTATGGTCACATATTGCCCTGGTAAAAACCGGGACTACCGTAAGGGCGTATCTCAATACTTCTGCAACAAGCAACCATACCGGCCAGCCGAATACGCTTGCGCCAAACGCCAGCGACCTGCGAATCGGCAACCGCACATCTTCCCCGCATTTCTTCAATGGACGGATCGACCATGTCCGCATATGGAACATTGCCCGGACCCAGGATGAGATCAAGAATTCGGCTTTCGGAAAAGATATCACTCCCACATCAACCGGTCTGGTGGCCAATTTCCGGATGGACGCAGGATCGGGTACCACTGCAGCCAATACTGCCACCACCTATGCCGGCATCACCGGTACACTGATTGGCGGTGCAGGCTGGGCAGCAAGTCCCGTACGTTTTGCGGGGAATGCGATCGCGCTGGATGGCACGGATGATTATGTCGCAAGCAATCACGATATCAGTAATCTCGGCCCCTTTACCCTTGAAGGCTGGGTGAACCTGCGGAGTTACACCGCCAATGTGGGTTTCTTCGGACAGAACGATGCGCTTGAATTCGGGCTCAGTGGGGTCAATACACTCACCGGCTGGACCGCCGCCGGTTTTTCACTCAGCTGGAATTTCACCAGCACTGATATACCGCTCAATACCTGGCACCACTACGCATTTGTGGGCACGGGCTCCGCCCTGCGTCTGGTTGTGGATGGCGTGGAACGTGCAACGGTTGCCGCCGTGGCATCCAACTACGGAACTTCCACCGACAGGTTCCGCATGGGCGGGCAGGTATGGAACGCTACCGGTGGCCATCTTGCTGGCGCACTGGATGAAATACGGGTATGGAATGTCGCCCGGACCAACGCGCAGGTCCTTGCAGGTATGAACAATGAATTGCCAACGGCCAGCACATCCAACCTGCTGGTGTATTACCGTTTCAATGGTGGAATTGCTACCGGGGACAATAGTAACCTCACCGTGATCCCGGATATGAAAGGCAACCAGAACGCAACTGCTACCAACATGCTTTTTACCAGCGGATCCACCTCTAATCTGGTGAGCCAGCCACCGGCACTCGTAATACTGCCGGTGCATCTTATCTCATTTACTGCCGAACAACAACAAGGGGTGGTAATGCTCAACTGGTTGACCGCGCAGGAAACCGGATCGCGTGATTTCATCGTCCAGCATAGCGTCAATGGGGCAGACTGGACCGCGATTGGCAGTCTTCCGGCAGCGGGAAACAGCGAAATACAAAACGGATACCATACGCGGCATGAGACACCGGCATCGGGAGTTAACTATTACCGACTGCTGCAAAGGGATATAGACGGAAGGGAAAGTTATAGTGTGATCAGGACAGTCAGGTTCACCGCAATCAGCAGTGGATTCATGGTACTCAGCAATCCGGTAATAAACGACATCGAATTGTTTATCCGCCAGGCAGGAGTCATCCGGATTACCAACCAGTCAGGCCAGGTGTTGCGGACGCAGACGGTGTTGCCGGGAAGGCTGAGTATAAATAAATCCGCGCTTACACCCGGGACTTATTTCATCAGCATGGGTGGGCAGACAGAAAAGTTGTTGCTGAGATAAGCCGTGTCTAATACCGCAACTTCTTTTTATCTTCTTCAAACCCTTCGCGGGAAGTAAGGATGATGCTGACGCTACTTTAAAGTGCAGAATAAACCGTCGGGCGCAGGAACGTAATATCAATGTGGGATACATTGTTCTGGTACTCCGGTTTTGCAGAAATCGTTTTCCATTCCGCATCATCGCCAAAAGCTTTCCAGTGTGCATCCCTTGCTACCTTATTTTCAAACCGGGTCATATACATCAGGTTGGGTCGAACCGGACCACTGATCACCTCGCCATAAAAGGCCGCATCAAAACCCAGCCGGTCAAAAAGTCGTACCTCGCCACCTTCATTAAACATCTGCAC
>SEAD01000024.1 GCA_004173355.1 Chitinophagaceae bacterium
AAACAGCAGTTCTTTTGTGATCTGCGAGCTCAGCAGTGAGGTGGAAGCTTTTCTTGACCAGCTTGAACTATTGGAGCTTATGAATGTTACGCCAACTGAAACTGAGGCCTGGGATATCGTGCAGATGGAAGAAATCGAACGCGAATTACTCGACGGAGAATAAACCACCGCCATGCATCCCTCTTCCGAAACCATCAACCTGATCAAACAGGTCCTTCCGGATGAACTGGACGCCGCCAGCTCGCTGCTGCAGTTCCAGCCCGTGACCGGAGGCTCGGTCAACCATTGTTACCGCGTGGTGCTCGACCAGCAGAACAGCTGGTTCCTCAAACTCAACAGCCAGGAATTATATCCCGAATTATTCAGCCAGGAAGTAAAGGGGCTTGCCGCGCTCCGGCGCAGGAAGCAGGTGCAGGTGAGTTCGGTCGTGGCCTGCAGTGAGGACGGCGACCAGCAATTCCTGCTCCTGAAATGGATCAAGAGCGGCCCGCGCACCCAGGCATTCTGGACCCGCCTGGGCGAACAGATGGCACAGCTGCACCAGAACAGCGGACCCGACTATGGCTGGCCGGAGGATAATTATATCGGTTCCCTGAGCCAGTGGAACTCGTTTGATGCCGACTGGATCAGTTTTTTTATTTCCCAGCGGATCAATCCGCAACTGGAGGCAGCGCTCGCAAAAAAACTGATCAACCGCGAGATCATGGCCCAGTTTGAAAGACTCTTTCCCCGGCTGCTCTTTATTTTCGACACCGAGAAACCGGCATTGCTCCATGGGGACCTGTGGAGCGGCAACCTGATGTGCAATGAGAAGTCGGAACCCGTGCTGATCGACCCCGCGGTTTACTACGGGCATCGCAGCATGGATCTCGGTATGACCACCCTGTTCGGGGGCTTCGACCCGATGTTTTACGATGCCTATGCCTATCATTATCCCCTGCATCCCGACCATGCCGAACAATGGGAGATCTCCAACCTCTATCCCCTGCTGGTACACCTCAACCTTTTCGGGATCCAGTATCTTCCGCGGATCGTCGCAATCCTGAAACGCTATATTTAGTATTTTTATCCCTATGCTCGCAGTAACGATCCTTGGAAATAATTCAGCCGTCCCGGCATTTGACAGACATCCCACCAGTCAGGTAGTGACCCTCGACGGCATGCAGTTCCTCGTGGATTGCGGCGAAGGCACACAGATCCAGATGATCAATTACAAAATCAGGCGGGCCCGGATCTCCCATATATTTATTTCACACCTGCATGGCGACCATTATTTCGGGCTGGTGGGACTGATCAATTCCTTCGGGCTGCTCGGGCACCTGCAGGAGCTGCATGTCTTCGGACCCGCACCACTGGAAGAAATCATCGGCATCCAGCTTCGGGTAGCGGAAACCCGGCTCTGTTACCCGATCCATTTCCACACCATCAGCGGTGAAGCCGTGCTGGTGGACAATGACAAGGTCACCATCAGCTGTTTTCCTACACAGCACCGGATTGAATGTTATGGTTTTTTTTTCCAGGAAAAGAAAAAACCCCGCCGGCTGATCCTCGACGCCGTGCGGCAGAACAATATCCCGGTACATTTTTATGAGCGGCTGAAACAAGGGGAAGATTTTATCAGCTCCTCGGGTGAAGTAATCCGGAATGAGTGGCTCACCTCCGCTGCCCCGAAAGGTAAATCCTATGCCTTCTGTGCGGATACCCGTTACAACGAAGAAATGATCCCCTATATCGAAGGTGCGGACATGATTTACCATGAGACTACGTACCTGGACAACCTGCGCGAGCGCGCCTTTGAGCGGTTCCACTCCACTACGGTACAGGCTGCGATGATTGCACAGAAAGCCGGGGCAAAAAAGTTGCTCGTCGGGCATTTCAGCAGCAAGTATGACACGCTGGATGAATTTGAAACCGAAACACGTGCGGTATTCCCCAACACCGAGATCGCAAAGGAAGGCGTCACCTACAGGGTATAAAAAGGAAGGAAGCTGTTCAGGCAACCACTGCGCTGTCCACTGTAGTCATCAGTTCCCGGATCCGCGTGTGCAGTGATTCGCTCACGGGCCATACAGGCATCCTGGAGATGTTTTCACAAAGACCCATTTCGGATAAATAGGCTTTCACGCCTGCGGGTGAGCCTTCGGCAAACAGGGTGCTGATAATATCGGTGAAACGGTAATGCTGGCGTCGTGCTTCGGCATAGTCCCCCGCGAGACAGGCCCGTACCATATCCGAAAATCCTTTGGGATATGCATTCGCCAGTACTGATGTAACCCCATCCGCCCCAAGCGCAATCATTGGCAGCGTCAGTGCGTCATCCCCGCTGATCACCATGAATCCTTCGGGTTTGTATTTAATGACCTGCATAACCTGTTCGAGATTGCCACTCGCTTCCTTGGTTGCAAATACGTTCGGGCATTCGCGGGCAATGCGCAACTGCGTGTCGGCAGTGAGATTCTGTCCCGTGCGACCAGGTACATTATAAATCATCAGCGGCAGCGGAGTGGCCGCATCGAGCATTTTGTAGTGCTGGAACAAACCTTCCTGGTTGGGTTTGTTGTAATAGGGCGATACCGAAAGGATGGCATCATAGCCCGTGAGGTCATACTTTTTAAAATGGCTGATTACCTCCAGCGTATCGTTGCCCCCGATCCCTGCGACCAGCGGTAAACGTCCGTTGACAGCCGACTGGATAAAGGAGAAGAGCTCCTGTTTTTCCTCGCCGTGCACGGTTGCACTCTCACCCGTGGTACCCAGGACCACGAGGTAATCGGTGCCATTGGCAATCCAGAATTCCACCAGCTTCGCATAGTTCTTCCAGTCGATAGTCCTGTCCTGGTTGAACGGTGTAACAATTGCGATTCCTGTGCCGGTGAATTTTTGCCTGAGTGACATGGTGATTTAATATCAGTTAAAAAATGATTGAATAAAAACGGGAGAGCCGGTGTTATGGTCAGGCTTCTTCCCAGAAACCCATCTTACCGAATTTCTCAATGCGGTTGTTGATGCGTTCTTCGGGAGTGAATTTTTTCAGGTCCTGCAGCACCGGTATCAGAAACTCCTTTAGTTTATCGGCTGCCTCCTGGTAATCCCAGTGCGCGCCACCGGCGGGTTCAGGAATGATACCATCCACCAGGCCGAAACCATTCATCTTATCTGCCGTAAGCTTCAGCTGCTCTGCCGCAATTTCTTTTTTATCCCAACTTCTCCAGAGGATGGAGGAACAGCTTTCCGGACTGATCACGGTGTACCAGGTATTTTCCATCATATACACCTTGTCACCTACGCCGATCCCCATGGCGCCACCACTGGCCCCTTCACCGATGATTACACAGATCACGGGGACCTTCAGGCGGATCATCTCATATATGTTGCGTGCGATCGCCTCACCCTGCCCGCGTTCCTCGGCTTCAAGACCCGGAAACGCACCAGGGGTATCAATCAGTGTGATAATTGGTTTGTTGAATTTTTCGGCGAGACGCATCAGCCGGAGGGCCTTGCGGTAACCTTCCGGATTGGCCATCCCGAAATTGCGAAGCTGGCGCATTTTTGTGTTGATCCCTTTCTGCTGTCCGATCAGCATGACCGTTTCGCCATTCAGGCTGGCAAAGCCGCCAACCATGGCCTTATCATCCTTCACATTGCGGTCGCCGTAAAGCTCCACAAAGTTTTCGGTCATTTTATCGATGTACTTGAGGGTATACGGACGGTCAGGATGTCGGCTCAGCTGCACACGCTGCCAGCTGCTGAGATCCTTGGTAATCTCCGCGCGTTTTTCAATGATGCTTTCCTCGAGGAGCTGCAGCTGGGAACTGAGGTCAAGTTTCGTCTTTTCCTGGCGGTTGCGGGTGATTTCGATTTCATCAATCAGGTCCTTAACCGGTCGTTCAAAATCCAGAAACTGTCGATTGGCGTTGCTTGGCATAGTTACTTAATGAGCGGCTAAATTAAGGATAATATAATAATCCGCTTGCCGCTGTTGCCGATAAGTTCAGCAGGCCCTCAGGCTGCCGGCTGCAGCAAGGCCGAATGGGCCAGGTAAGAACGGTCGTTCGAATAAATGAACAGGCAGGTACCACCCTTGATCGCATTGATAATGGGTGCAGCCTCGCGGCTTGACACTGCCGGGCATCCGTAACTGCGGCCCATAAAACCATTAGCCTGCAGGAATGTGGGACTTACATAATCGGCACCATGTAATACGATGGCACGCTCGAGTGCGCGGTCATTGATTCCTTTTTCCAGTCCATGGAGTTTGAGTGAATATCCATTGCCCCCGATATAGGTGTCACCTGTACGGTAAAAACCCAGACTGCTCTTGTTGGACGACATCGTGTTGGAAAATGATGCTGCCATCTCTTTACCGGAATTCCTTCCATGCGCCACCCAGGTATTAAAGAGTACGCGGTAATTGTTGAGATCTATTATATACATACGCTTCTCCGAACTCGGGCGGCTGAAATCACAGATCGTCACAATCGAATCATTCTGCAATTCACCTTTCGCTTTCAGTTCTTCGATACCACGGACGGTATACTCATATGCTTCCTTGCTGAGACCGGAATTTTCGAGATGGAGACTATCATATACGGATGACACAAGGCCATGCATGGCTCCATGCATCGACCCGCTGCTGATCTTTTTGCCCGTAACCTTTTTTTCAGTGCTGTGACGCACGTATCCGAATGACAGCAGGAAAAAGGAAACGACAGAAAGGATGGTAAAAATGGAGAAACCCTTGAAGCTGATTTTCATATTGTATTGGTTTTTTTCAGGATGAATAAATGGACAGGTACTGGCAGGTGCCGCATCAGGCGCTGGTTCCGGCAGTGACCGCACTATGCAACAATGACGCCGGAAAGCCTTAAAAAAATCTAAAAATGAAATTAGTTCCTGTGCCATAGAACAGCATGGCGGCCATATTGTTCAGAAATGAATTCACATCACGATACGAGTTTATTGAGCTGTCATACCTGTGACAATGCAGGCTTCACAATACTGTTTTATTATATCTGTTGCGATGTTTCCACGTTTTGCAACCTGCGTGCCAATTCATATAATCAAACAAACTATATATCAAACCTGATTACATATAAGCACTTAGCACCATCCGATTATCTGCTTATTATTCGACTTGCCATGTCAGGATGTAGTATATAACCTACGCCGGCAGGGGTTTGCAGCTTACAGTTGTTTTTTGATTTTATTAACGGGATAAGTTTTCATATCACATGCAAAATCTTTTTGTTGTAAGTAAAAAGGGTTAAAAACTTATTTGCGATCAAGAAAAACGGCACAGAGGGAATACCGCGCAATGTTTTCGGTTTATGGCATAGAACTTGAAAAGTCGCAGCGGCTTTAATCCAACTAATACGTTTAAAATCTTAATTGAGTAGCAAAATGAAAAACCCTATCCTGCGCGGCGGATTTATCGCCGTGATCCTACTAACCCTTACATCCTTTTTTACACAGGCAATTGCCCAGGTCCAGACACCCAGGTACATTTCAATTGCACAGAACTCCGGTGGCTTTTACGAGTATCTCCCTGCAGGGTACAGTTCAACCGGAACCGAAACTTATCCAGTGATCATCTTCATCCATGGCCTTGGCGAAAAAGGCAGTGGCAGTGCGAGCACTCTTCCGCTGGTGCTGAAGAATGGTCTTCCAAAGGTGATCAGCCAGGGCAAGTTCCCTGCATCATTCACTGTGAATGGCAGGACCAGCAAATTCATCGTTATCTCCCCGCAGTTTGCCACATGGCCTGGTGCGCTCCAGGTGGGTCAGGTAATTGATTACGCAAAGAAAACCTACAAAGCAGATGCTTCCCGCATTTATGTTACCGGTCTGAGCATGGGCGGTGGTTGTGTATGGGATGGTGCAGTCAACACTGCAAATGCCCCCCGTATCGCTGCTATCGTTCCTGTATGTGGTGCACGTGCTGCATCTGCAACCGGTGCGCGTGTGATCGCTACCAACAATATGGCCGTATGGGCACTTCACAATGAGTCGGACCCTACCGTTGTCTCTTCTTATACCAAGGGCTGGATCGCTGCCATCAACACGGCACCGGCTCCGAACCCAAAAGCACGCATGACGATCTTCCCTGTGAGTGGTCATGATGCCTGGACAAAAAGTTACGACCCGAACTACCGGGAAGACGGCAAGAACATCTATGAGTGGATGCTCCAGTATTCCACCAGCCGTTCAGCTGCCGCGCCTCCGGCGCCTCCTGCAGCCAATGTAGCACCGGTGGTAAATGCGGGTGCAGACCGTTCCGTGACCCTGCCAACCAGCAGTGTACAGCTGGCAGGTTCAGCAACAGATGCCGATGGCACTATTGCAAAATATGCATGGACTGTAACATCAGGACCTTCCGGTTCATCTTTCAGCAACAACGCAACTGCCGCGACTACCATCTCCGGACTGGTGGAAGGTACTTACCTTGTTCGCCTCACAGCCACCGACAACAGCGGTGCCAACGCAGCAGATGAACTGAAAATTGTGGTAGCTGCCGATCCTACTACCACCCTGCCTCCTCCCGTTCCTCCTACTGCACCTTCAGCGAAATACATCCGTGTGAAAGTATTCGGCGGTTCAGTACCCTACAGCAGCACTGAATGGAACAACTGGAACGTAGGTACCGGTATCAAGACCAATATCGCCAGCAACTTGCTCAACTATTCAGATGCCACTCCATCCACAGTGAAAGTATCGATGAACTACAGCGGTGGTATCGGTGACAACGGCACATCCTATGCCGGTGGTATGGCTCCGAAAGAAGTACTGCGCCATTGCTCCTATTCAACTACTGCACGGATCATTACTTTCACCGGGCTGAACAGCAGCAAGAAATACGACTTCGAATTTTATGCATCACGTGCCACTAACCCGGGCAACAGTTCTAAATTCGAAACCGGCGCCCTGGCGAAATCTGTGGCTACCCAGAACAACTTTACCAATAAGGTTTCCTTCAGCGGCCTGACGCCTGATGCTTCCGGTAAAATCGTGATCGAACTTAACAGGACAGCTACTTACAGCTACCTCAATGGTTTCTCCGTCACAGAAGGTTCGGCTGTCGCTACAGCAAGTGTTGCTCGTAACGCTGCCGCAACTGAAGAAGTCACTGCCATTGAAGCTGCACCGGCTGCCACACAGGACCGCACTGCGCTCAAGCTGAATACAGCCCGTTCGGGTTCGTTCAGCCTCAGCATCACTGACCTGGAAGGCAAAGTGGTAAAGGAAATGACCGTCACCAAAACACAATCCGGCGTATCCCAGTCGTACATCAGCCTGAAAGGCCTTGCAGCCGGACAGTACATCGTGATTGCAACGCAGAAAGACTACCAGGAAGCAGTACTTGTAAACAAACTCTAACCCAACACAATTAATAAACAAACCCAGTCAACTTCATAACATGAAAAAATTAATCGTTGCCACCGTAATTGCAGGTCTTATCCTTACTTCCTGCCAGAAAGCCGATAAAGAAGAACTGTCACCTGCAACTGAAACTGCCGCCTCAGCAACCAGCAGCGCAGCCACTGCATCCGGATGGATCGCGGTAACCTTTAATCCCGGCGCCGCAGGTGCCAAGGGCCAGGTGCAGTCGCAGGCTTCAGTAAGTTCGGAGATGTTCAGCGAAGCTGTACTCGCGGACGGGCTGGTACTCGTATTCAGCAAGGATGATAAAGGGGTGAATATGCTTCCTTACCAGGATGCTGCCACAGACTGGAACTATACCGTATCCAAAGGCCAGCTTTCTATCAGTGCTACTGCCGTGAAAGCCGTTGAGTCTGCTTCGGTCCGTTACATCGTGCTGGAAGCAGCCAAAGTAGCCGAGCTGGAAAAAACCGGTTACAGCCGCGCCGACCTCATCAACCTGCCTTTTGAAAAAGCACAGGTACTGTTCGGACTTCAATAACCCGATCCCGGGTAACCGAAATAAAAAAAATCCCGCCGGCAGCAAAGCCGTGCGGGATTTTTCATTGGTTGCCAGTCGACTGGAGATGGCAACCAGTATTTTTCCGGTTTACGCCTACGGCGCCGGATAGCCAGCGGGGGTGAAAAACTGGCATTTTTGATTACCTTTACCACTGTCAAAAAACACGGAGGCAGCAGCCACCGTTATTTTCCAGGATAAAGTACATCGTATGCCATTCACACAACCGGGTTTCAATACAGACAGCCAGCAGGATACCGACGTTCTCACGCTTGAGGATGAAGGTTGCAGCCTGGTAGTCTGGAATGACGAGGTGAACACCTTCGAATGGGTTATCGAAACCCTGATGCAGGTTTGCGGACACAGCCATGAACAGGCCGAGCAGTGCTCCTATTTTATCCACTACAAAGGCAAGTATGCGGTTAAGCAGGGTGCGTTTGACGACCTGAAACCAATGTGTGATGCCATCACTGAACGGGGTATCGGTGCAACTGTGGAGGTAACTGCGGCCTGACCGCGGCTTATGGCGCTGTTTGTGCTCGACCAGGAACTCCGTTTTCCCCCACCCCATCTTGCTGAACCGGATGGCCTGCTGGCCATGGGCGGTGATCTCTCCCCTGAACGTTTACTACTTGCTTACCGCATGGGTATATTCCCGTGGTACGACAGCGAACCGATCCTGTGGTGGTCGCCGGATCCGCGGTTTGTATTGTTCCCTGCGGAAATCAAAGTAAGCAAGTCGATGCGTCCGCTCTTCAACCGGCAGCATTTCCATTTCACCACTAACCAGGCCTTCAGCCAGGTGATTGCCAGCTGCAGGCAGGCGGACCGGCCGGGGCAGGATGGTACATGGATTACAGGTGAAGTGGAAAAAGCGTATACCCGCCTCCACCAGCTCGGGCATGCAGTGAGTGCAGAAGTATGGCGCAATGGCCAGCTCGCCGGTGGCCTGTATGGTATCCGGATGGGAAAAGTATTTTTTGGCGAGAGTATGTTCAGCCTCGAGAGCAATGCATCGAAGTATGCCTTTATCAGTTACGTGCGGCAGCTGCAGGAGGAAGGTGTGGAACTGATCGATTGCCAGGTACATACCAGCTACCTCGAAGGTCTTGGCGCGAGAATGATACCCGGCGCGGGATTCAGGGCTTTGCTGGAAAAACTGGTTCGCTGATCTCAGAACCGCGTGCCCAGGTAATGGGGCAGCATTTTCCGCCAGGTATTCCAGTCATGCGGCCAGTCATTCCCCCAGATATCCAGTTCATAATTGATTCCCTTATCATATAACTGTTTCGCAAAACGCCCGCTGGCTGCGGGATCCTCGAAGTCACCACTACCGGTAAGGATATGCAGGTGATGGCTGGCACGGATCTGCTCCAGGATGCCATGGTCGCCCAGGTTTGCTATATAATGCGCCGGGCTGTTGAAATACACATTATCATCATAATGACCTTTGGTGTATTCCGTCAGGTCATACACCCCGCTCATGGCAATCACGCCGTTCAGGATATCCGGACGTTTCAGGAACAGGTTCATACTGTGCAGTGCACCAAATGATGCACCACAGGTATAAATCATCACTTCACTCCCGCTTCCGTTACGGATAAAGGGGACTACCTCATCATATACATAGTTATTCCACTGCTGGTGCCGGATAGACTTGTGCCAGGGATCCATATGATCATTCATCCAGCTTTCCCGGTTGATGCTGTCGATCGAATAGATTTTGAGTTTACCCGCATCCACAAAGGGCGCCAGCGCATCGATCAGCTGGAAACGTTCATACTCCAGATAGTCCGCCGCCGCCGTGGGTACCAGCAGCAATGCAAAGCCGTAATGGCCGTAAACCGCAATGGGCATTTCCTTGTTCAGGGACGGACTGTACCAGGAGCTCAGTTCTCTGTTCATATCGATTGTATTTCAAGCCATACCGGCCCTGACAAATATAGTTTCCAATCCCCTAAAGGGAACAGTTTAAAAAAAAACATGGAAAATAGCTTGGTATATCTGACAGGTAATATTACTTTAGTTTTCAGTATTTTTACTATCTACCCTCTTCAACAATCTGTACTCATTGAAAATCAGGCAACCGCGAGGGAGCCAACCAAAATTTAGCACATGCCGGCAAAGATCCGGGTCGTAATTGTAGACGATCACCAGGTTATCCGCACATCCTGGAAAATTTTATTCGGAACCGATGAAAGGTTCGAGGTGGTAGCTGTCCTTAAATCAGGCCAGGAGGCCATTGACCAGGTACCCGGTCTCCGCCCCGATGCCATCCTGATGGACATCAATATGTTTCCCATCAACGGTTTCGAAACCACTGAACAACTCCTGCGTATTGCACCCGGCACACGTGTGATCGGGATTTCAGCAAACAACTATCCGGGTTATGCCCAGAAAATGATGGCCATCGGTGCCAGGGGTTTTGTAACCAAGAGTTCACCTTTTGATGAGCTCACCCGCGCCGTTGTGACCGTAAGCGAAGGCGGTACCTATATCTGCCAGGAAATAAACCGGCTCTCGGACCAATAAACAGGGATCCATTGCGGTTCAGTTTTTCGTGTTGTTGCCAAAAGCCGGTAAATTTGCCGCCTTATGGAACTGAGCAACACCTTCGAACACGGCAAAGCAGAAGAACATTGGTACCAGCACTGGCTGGACAGGAACTATTTCCACAGTGAACCCGACGGACGTGAACCTTACACGATCGTGATACCGCCACCCAATGTCACGGGTGTGCTGCACATGGGCCATTGCCTGAACAATACCATCCAGGACATCCTCGTGCGCCGCGCGCGGCTCATGGGCCGGAATGCATGCTGGGTACCGGGTACAGACCATGCTTCCATTGCCACCGAAGCAAAGGTGGTGCGGATGCTGCGTGACCGCGGCATTACCAAATCATCACTCACACGCGATGAATTCCTGGCTTATGCCTGGGAATGGAAAGAGAAATACGGCGGGATCATCCTGCAACAGCTGCGCAAGCTGGGATGCAGTCTCGACTGGGAGCGCACCACTTTCACCATGGATCCGCACTATTATGATTCCGTAATCAGTGTATTCAACGATCTGTACAATAAAGGATTTATCTACCGCGGCAAACGCATGATCAACTGGGATGTGCGCGCACTCACCGCACTCAGTGATGAAGAGGTGATCCGCAGGCAGACCAACCAGAAACTCTATCATCTCCGGTACCTGATTGAGGGCACGGATGAATACATCACCATCGCCACAGTGCGGCCGGAAACAATCATGGGCGATACTGCCATCGCTGTGCATCCGGACGATGAACGGTACAAACAATACCATGGCAAACGGGCGATCATTCCACTGGTCAACCGATCCATCCCCATCATCACCGATGATTATGTAACGGTTGATTTCGGGACCGGTGCACTGAAGGTGACACCCGCACATGACATGAATGACAACCTGCTCGGCCAGAAACATGGCCTTGAGGTGATTGATATATTCAACGATGATGGCACCCTGAATGAACTGGCCGGGATGTATATCGGGGAAGACCGGATTGACGCCAGGAAAAAGATCGCACGCGATCTCGAACAGTCCGGCGCACTGGTAAAAACGGAAGACTACAGCAGCGAGGTTGGTTATTCCGAAAGGACGGATGCGGTGGTGGAACCAAGGCTGAGTATGCAGTGGTGGATCGATATGAAAAAAATCTCCGATCCTGCACTGCGTGCGGTACTGGATGAGGAGATAAAATTCTACCCACCAAAATTCCGTAACCTGTACCGCCACTGGATGGAAAATATCAAGGACTGGTGCATTAGCCGCCAGCTCTGGTGGGGACAGCGCATTCCTGCATGGTATGATGAAGCCGGCAATTTCGTGGTGGCAAAAAATGCGGAAGAAGCCCTGGGCCTTTTCCACAAACAGGGAAACACATCAGCTACGGCAGGTTCCATCCGGCAGGATGAAGACTGCCTTGATACCTGGTTCTCTTCGTGGCTCTGGCCGATTGAAGTGTTCCGCGGTTACAGCGAACCGGATAATGCAGACATCAATTACTATTACCCCACCAATACGCTGGTGACTGCCCCGGAGATTATTTTCTTCTGGGTGGCACGCATGATCATGGCGGGATATGAATACAAAGGGGCCAAACCTTTCAGCGAAGTGTATTTTACAGGTATCGTGCGCGACAAACAGGGACGTAAGATGAGCAAAAGCCTGGGCAACTCCCCGGACCTGCTCGGGCTGATCGACCAGTATGGTGCGGACGCCTGCCGGTTCGGGATCCTGATTTCATCCCCTGCGGGCAACGACCTGCTCTGGGATGAAAGTGCCAATCAGCAGGGAGCGTTTTTCAACAACAAGATCTGGAATGCACTGAAGCTGGTAAAAATGTGGGAGGGACGCCAGGCCGACAACGTGGAAGGCAGTGCTGACGCGGGTTTTGCAGTGGACTGGTTTGCCAGCCGACTGGCACAGGCAAGGATCCAGATGGACGAACAGTTCAGGGATTTCCGTCTCAGCGAAGCGCTGAAAACAGCCTACTCGCTGATCTGGGATGATTTCTGCAGCTGGTACCTCGAATGGGTGAAACCAGGTTTTGAACAGCCAATCAGCCGCGAGGTATATACAAAAACAGTCCGGTTTTTCGAGGAACTGATGCAGCTGCTGCACCCATTTATGCCGTTTATCACAGAAGAGATATACCACCAGCTGCGGGAGAAAAAAGAGGATCTTACAGTCAGTCTTTATCCCGCGCAGAGCAAACCCGACGAGGAGATCCTCGGCAAGGCCGAGCTGCTGAAAAATGTGATTACTGCTATACGTGACGCAAGGAACAAATCACAACTCAAACCAAAGGATACGATCCGCCTGTTTATCCAGCCGGAAAACAAATCAGATTATACCAACCTGCAAGGTATCCTGTCCAAACAGGTGAACGCAGTGGAGTTTGCTTTCACTTCAGAAGCCGTGGCACAAAGTATCAGCGGTGTCACGGGAAAGGACCGGTTTTTCCTGGTAACCACTGCACCGCTGGACACCAGTTCACAGCGCGAACAGTTGCAGCGCGACCTTGACTACCAGGTTGGCTTCCTGAAAGCGGTGGAAATCAAACTCTCGAACGAGCGGTTTGTTTCCAATGCAAAACCCGAGGTAGTAGAAATGGAGAGGAAGAAAAAGGCGGATGCCGAGGCCAAGATCCAGGCGATCCGTGAAGGGCTTGCAAATATCTGAGGACCCGGGGCGGTTTACAAAAGATGATGATACGATCAGCGCGAGTATGCTTATTATGGGTGGTATTTTTTGTCATGCCTTTCACAACGTTTGCCCAGGTCACGGTGGCGGACTACAGGGTACTGCGTGCCATTGCGGGAACACGCACCGAAGGATGGAATAAATTTTTTATCCTTTTGTCGGATCTCAACAACCCCGTGTGCCTCTCGGTACTCGCACTGCTGTTTCTTGGCCGCTGGTTATTAAAAAATGAGAAAGCGATGCAGGCCGCGGTGCTGGGCACTTTCAGCCTGATCATCAGCCAGCTGGTCACCTTCACCGGAAAGGAATTGTTTGGCCGCCTCCGGCCGCAGCTCTATGATGACACTTTTGTTGCGGTAATCAGTGCGATCAATAAATCATTTCCTTCGGGCCACACTTCCGAAGCATTTACCGTGGCCATTGCCCTTTGTTATATGTACAGGCAATGGTGGGTACGGGTGCCTGCACTGGTCTGGGCCTGTCTTATCGCCTATGCCCGGATGTACCTCGGCGTACACTATCCTTCCGATGTGATCGGCGGGATCCTTGTGGCAGGGGGTAGCGTATGGGCCGTTGTACTGCTGATGCGTAACTGGAACAATAACCGCAGGAGCCTGGCCGACTGACCTACCGCGGGATGATGCTTACCGGTACAATAAACTCAAATACGTTGGCGCCCGTACGTCCGGTATAGAAATCCCGGTCGAGCAGGTGGCTCACCCGAAACCCGAAGGTGAGTTCGTACTGGTTCCACCATTTCGTATCAAAGAACATTTCACCACCGGCACTCCGCTGGTCGGCAGTTGCCGATTTGTCGCGCGAGTACACACGCGTGAGGTCATAGAATGCATTGGAACGTACGCGCTGGATGTACAGGATATTACCGAATCCCCAGTCAGGGTAGAGCAGCGGAAAATGGTAGTTGGCGGAAAGCCGGAACATCCGCGAGAAATAGGCCGCATTATACCCCCTTGAGTAGGCCATGCCATTGCCAAAAACCGCATTCAGCGTATCGGTCTCCTGGAAACCACCACGGAATACGATGCTGTGGGTTGGGAAAAACCCGGGCATGTAAAGTGTGGCGGTGCTGAGGAACTGCCAGCTTTCGATTTCCCCCAGCACATGCTGGTAATTGGCAGCCAGGTTATACCCAAGACGCGGGAAGATGTGTTTGGCAGCTGTTTCCACCTGCTGACCGAAACTCAGGTAATGACGGAGGTAACTGAAACCGGTAGTGGCAAACGAGTCTTTGAAGACCCCGCGATAGTAATCGTTGCGGTATACATAGTCAGTCCCGATATTGAAGTTGCGGTAGCTCTGCCCCTTCGCCCAGGACAACGGTATATTCAATCCAACCCGCGTATCAACCTGGTTCCACACCAGCTGCAGCCGGTTGTCCGGCTGGCCGATCAGGGCACGGCGCCCGAAGGTAAACTGCGAACCGGCAGTGATATGCGGCAGCAATGCACCGTATACGGCACTCAGTCCAACCGCATTGGTGTTATCATTTTCATTGTAAAGGTAATAGACCTGTGTCTGGAGGGTATTCAGCACGTTTTCACCATAAAGGGAGAAGCTGAATTCCGGATCCTCATAGTAAGGACGCCAGCTGTGGAAATTCAGGAGCCTGGTAGCCTTCGGGTATTTTGATGTACTGAAGGCCCGCGTACTGCCCGCAGCACCCGGCAGCAATGTGGCAGTGGCCCTGCTGTTGATGGGAAATGGTTCGGCAGCATCCTTTATTTCACCTGGGTTGACTTTTGTCCATGACAGTGTTTCGGTACCGGCCTGCTGCAACTGGTAACCTTCCGCGGTGAACGCCGACCAGCTCATTTTCCCGTCCTTTACATTCACAAAATAATTACCCAGCGGCCAGCTGGTCAGCTGGTACAGGTTTTTTTCACCCGGCCGGATGGCAAACACCTGGTCGGACCCGCTGTAGGATGCCGTGAAATAAATCACTCCATTGTCCACGCTGGGATAACCAATCACGTGGAATGATGGATCCGTAATGCGTAGGAGGCTGCCGGTATTAAGATCGGCTATTGCCAGGGCCATCCGGCCATCATGCAGGCGCACCGCAGTCAGCAAGGAATCCTCACTGATAAATTTGGGATCGGTGAATACCGCAATATCCGCGGCGCTGATTGTTTTTTCCACTTTGCCGCCGAGGTCAAGGATGCGGATAGACGAGCCGCCCTCCTTTGGCAATTCCACAACCGCGATCCTGTTGCCCCCCGGTGATATGTCCGGGGTAAAATAACGTGACCGGTGGGTGATGGTTTTTGAATGGCGGGTATCGACATCAACTATCTTAATCACACTGTAATCGCGCCAGCCCCATCGTTTGTCATTTTCATAACCTGCGTATACAATTTTTCCGTTGCGGTAAGTGAACTGGTTATCGCCGGAGATATCGCGGTTGCGGATCCAGTGTTCACCACTGCTGTCGGCCAGTACAAACCCTGCCCTTCGCTGGTTGGAAACCTTCAGGTAGATTGTGCTGCCGGATGCGGTGGTGTAGGGGAACAGGTAACTGGTCAGTACTTTCTCATCAGGCGGGTAGACGGGTGCAGGCCCGCCGGCAGATACGGTGCTGTCTGCCCCCATGCGGCTCCGGTAGTATTCGAATGCGTCTTCGCGGAACTGTTTATAGCTGACCCCTGCATGCCTTGCGATCGCCTTCTGGAACGGATAAAACAAACCTTTATAGGCACTCGCATCATGTGTCACGTTTTTCCAGAATCCATCCCCGTATTTGCCGTATCCATAGTTGACGAGCATATAGCCGAGGTTGTAGTGTCCGGGCACATAATCCTTCAG
This sequence comes from Chitinophagaceae bacterium, assembly GCA_004173355.1. Taxonomy (GTDB): domain Bacteria; phylum Bacteroidota; class Bacteroidia; order Chitinophagales; family Chitinophagaceae; genus JBEVJC01. The sequence continues at coordinate 15,998 of SEAD01000024.1, forward strand.
TGAACCATTGCGCAGTTTCATCCAGGAGTAATCCTTCTTTGCTTTCCACAGGGAAGGATAGGCATTCATAAAGAGTGGAAGCCGTCCGCGTCCCTGGCCGGTCAGCACTGTTTCATTGTACACGGCATCGCCTTCAAAAAACCAGTTGGGTACAGATGCATCCACTGCCAGCGCGTAACCTTCCTGTCCGAAGAGGGTTCGCATCAGCCGGCTGAGTCCGTTATTGAAATTATTGAATTGCTGTACGTGGCGGTATTCGTGCACGGAGAGCTGGTCGCCCCAAGGAATCGAGCCCAGTGAAAAATTATTGAGTAAAGGGGTGAGGTAAAACTCGCTCCGGTATGGGCCCATTCCCACGTATCCGTTGGAAACGGTGGTCAGGTTCTGCAGCACGATATTGATCTTGTCGGTCCGGTTGCCCAGTGTCACCTGTTTCGCTGCGGCTTGCCGGTGGACCAGTTCCGCGATGCGGATGGCCTGGGTATCCAGACCGGCAGGATAAATGATCCGGGCAGTGTCCGTATTCACCTGCCGCCATTTCACCGAAGGTGGGGTACCACCAAAACGTTGTGCGGAAGCAAAAACCGGGAGAAGGACGGAAAGGGCAATCAGGTGGCGCAGCGACATATGGTTCGTTTATTTCAGGATATACGTGAAGAGTCCGGTGGAGGGACTCAGTTTTTATAAATGGCGATCACTTTCTTTTCCCCCTGTTTCACATACCCGCGGTACATGCCTTCGGTGCAGAACGGGAGTGCGATATTCCCTTTTTTATCCACGGCAATCAGGCCGCCATCACCTCCAAGGGCAGGTAATTTTTCCATGACCATGCGGTTGCTGGCCGTTTTCAGGTCCAGCTTCCCGTACTCCATCATATCACTGATTGTTTTTGCCATCACAAGACGGATATAATACTCACCCCATCCGGTGCCGCTGATGGCCACGGTATTGTTGTTGGCATAGGTACCAGCACCGATGATCGGTGCATCGCCCACGCGTCCGAATTTTTTATTCGTCATGCCGCCGGTACTGGTGGCTGCGGCGAGATTACCCTGCTGGTCGAGCGCTACTGCCCCGACGGTCCCGTACTTGTTGTCGCGGTTCGACAGCTGGCGCAACGCATGGCCCTTTGTTCCTGCTGGCGGCTGCACACCGGCCTTGAGGGAATCTTTTTTCAGTCCCTCCAGTGAATCTTCCGCCCTTGCTTTCAATAAACCCTGCCAGCGTGCTTCGGTATAAAAATAGGACGGGTCCACGATGGTTTCCCCCCGCTTCATTGCAAACTCCTCCGCCCCTTTCCCGGTCAGCATCACATGTTCGGAATTCTCCATTACCTGCCTGGCCGTACTCACCGGGTTGCGGATGGTGGTCACACCTGCAATGGCCCCGGCTTTTAACGTGGCTCCGTCCATAATGGCCGCATCCAGTTCATTTTTTCCGGCATTGGTAAAAACTGCTCCCTTCCCTGAATTAAAAAGCGGATTGTCTTCCAATACCCGTACACTGGCTTCCACTGCGTCGAGCGCGGTGCCTCCACGGGCGAGGATGGTCTCCCCTGCCTGTAAGGCCGAATCCAGTGCCGACTGGTAGGCTTTTTCCTTTTCGGGGGTCATCTGCGACTTGAGAATAGTACCCGCCCCTCCATGAATGACTAGTACATAACGGCCAGGAGGCTTGCTGGCAGCGGGTTTGCCCGTTTGCCCGGCACCATGGACAGAGATCAGGAGAAAAAGGAAAGCCGCCAGTCTGCGCATACAATTTATTTCAGGCAATATAATGTAAAACTGCCTTTTCCAACATCCTGTCAGGTAATCCGGCAATTCGTTGTTAAACAATGGTATTGAATTTGCCGGGAGGGCCCGATTAATTAGTTTTGTACCTAAACACTGAACCTGAAGACTGTCAAGAAAATACTTAAATGGGTCGGACTAGTTTTGCTGTTCCTTTTGCTGGGCATCTGGATTTTTGTGCAAACGCCGATCGGGCAGAACTGGATCAGCCACCAGGTTACCAAACGCCTTTCGAGGGACCTCAATACAAAAATTGAAATCAGGAAGGTCGACTTCTCCCTTTTTAATAACATGCACCTGCAGGGTGTTCTGGTGGAGGACCACAAACAGGATACACTTTTATATGCCGGGGAAATAAGGGTAAAAATCACGGACTGGTTTTTTATCAAGGACCGGATTGTACTGAAATATATCGGCCTGAGCAATGCGGTGATTTATACGCACCGGGAAGACTCGGTATGGAATTACCAGTTCCTCATCGACTATTTTTCCTCTCCCTCCGGTGGCAAAAAAACAGGTGGTACGGAACTCAGCCTCGAAAAAATTGACCTCAGCAATATTGCTTACCGGAAAAAGGATGCCTGGCTGGGTCAGGATATGGTGGTCACCCTGGGCTCACTCAGCCTGGAGGCGCGTGAGCTGAATTTTGCCACGCGTTCGGTTAACCTCGGCAGCCTCGTGCTGGACAAACCCCAGTTTGCGCTTTATAATTATGATAAGCTGAAACCCGCATCCCTGGCAACACCCGTTCCGGATTCGATCCTGTCGGTCGATTCACTGCTGAAATGGAATGCTGCCGGGTGGGTGGTGAATGTGGACCGGCTGGATATCCGCGACGGTACCTTCCGCAGTGCACGGAAATCAGACCTTCCACCGCTGGCTGGATTTGACGGGAAAAATATACTTTTCAGTGAGATCGATGCAAGTTTCACAGGCATCCGGTGGGACAAGGATACAGTCTCTGCGGGTCTTGTACTGGCCACCAAAGAGCGCAGCGGGTTTGAGGTGAAAAGTATGAAATCGAATGTGCGGATGACACCGGGCGGGATGGAGTTTGCCGATCTTGATATCCGCACCAACAACAGTACCATCCGCAATTATTTCCGGATGTCGTATGATGACATGTCCGATATGGGCGACTTCATCCATAAGGTGCGTATGGAGGGTCGTTTTGATAATTCCGAAATTGACAGTGATGATATTGCTTTCTTCGCCCCGGCGCTGAAGACATGGAAAAAAAATATCAGCATCCGGGGAGTAATACGCGGACCGGTGGATGACCTGGCCGGGAAGAACCTGCTGGTACAGGCAGGGAACAACACCCTGCTCAGCGGGGATATCAGTATGACCGGTCTGCCTGATATCAACCAGACATTTATTGACTTCAAGGCAAATGAATTCCATACAGTGTATGATGATGTGGTGTCGTTTGCCCCCGCAGTTGCACGTGTTAAATCGCCCAACCTCCGCAAGCTGCAGTATCTCCAGTTTACCGGGAGCTTTACCGGCTTCATCCGTGACTTTGTGACATTTGGTACCATCCAGACAAACCTCGGCATGATGAAGAGTGACCTGAACATGAAACTGCCGGAAGGCAGTGATGCAGTGTATTCGGGTACGATCTCCACAGACTATTTCCGGCTGGGTGAACTGATCGGCGATCCCCGGATCGGGATTGTATCACTTGATGGTTCATTGAAAGGAAAAGGCTTCAGCGAGAAGAGCCGGAATACCGAAATCGATGGCAGGATCCGGTTTGTGGATTACCAGGGATACCGCTACCAGAATATCACAATGAACGGGAAGCTGGACAAAAAGAAATTTGAAGGGATCGCTTCGATCCGCGATCCGGAAGCCGATATCACGCTGAACGGGCTGATTGATTTTAATCTCGATAACCCGCGTTTCAATTTCCTCGCCGATGTGCAGAAGGCAAACCTGCAAAAACTGAACCTGTACAAACGTGACCTTTCATTCACCGGTACATTCAACCTTGATTTTACCGGGAGTAATATCGACAACTTCCTGGGCTCGGCGAGGATCAGCAATGCCAGCCTCATCAGCAATGGCAATCCACTTCCATTTGATTCACTCGTGGTGTCTTCCACTGCTGAAAATGACAGCAAGACGATCCGTATCAACTCAAATGAAATTGATGCCGAGGTGAGTGGCAACTATGCGATCCGTGATTTACCCGATGCATTCAAATTATTCCTGAACAAATATTATCCCGCCTATATCAAGGCACCGGGCAAATTGCCGGAGAATGAATCATTGCGGTTTGATATCACCACACGGAATGTGGAAGACTATGTACGGCTGATCGACAGCAGCCTGTCGGGATTCAACAACAGCCATATCGTTGGCGACCTCGATACAAAGTCGAGCCAGCTCACGCTGGTAGCAGATATCCCGCAGTTCAAATTCCAGCGTTATAATTTTGACGAGGTGAAAGTGAATGCCAGGGGCACGCGTGACAGCATTGTGCTGTCGGGTGGTGCATCCAATGTGAATATCAGCGACAGTCTCAATGTACCGCTGACATTGTTCCGCATTTCCGCACACAACGATACTTCGAGGGTGTCGATTTACACGGGGGCCAACCAGGCAATCAACCAGGCCAATATCAATGCACAGGTGCTCACCTACAGCAACGGGGTGAAGATTGAGGTGGATCCGTCTACCCTGGTGGTGAATGGCAAGACCTGGGCAATCGAGGAGAATGGCGAGCTGGAGTTCCGCGCGAATATCCCCGCGAGCGGCCAGCTGGTACTGCGCGAGAATGAGCAGGAGATCCGGGTCCGGACGGTACCATCGGAGACGGGTGACTGGAATGATGTGGTGGTGGATCTTAAAAAAATAAATATCGGCGACTTCACACCGTTTTTCCTGCCACGTAACCGGCTCGAAGGTTTGCTTTCGGGCAAGGTCATTCTAGAAGATCCTATCAACAACCTTTATGTGAGATCGGAAGGGATCAGCGCGGAAAATGTGTTGCTCGATAATGATTCACTGGGTAACCTGCAGACCGATTTCACCTACAGCGGGAAGACGAAAGCGCTGACGGCAAAAGGATTTACAGTGAATGAGCAGGACAACCGGCTTGAGTTTGACATGAAACTTTTACTCGCGGATGCGGAGTCACAAAAAGGCAACCAGATTGCGCTGAAAGCAAACCGTTTCCAGCTCAGCCTGCTGGAACGTTTTCTTGGAACGCTCTTTTCCGATATGCAGGGAGTGGTTACCGGGGATTTCAACCTGAAGGGGGCATTTAACGAACTGGAAGTAACCGGGAAGGGGCGTTTGCAGGATGCAGGCCTGAAGGTCAATTTCACCCAGTGTTTTTATAAAATCCGTGATACCGATATTGAACTGAAGCCAACTGAACTGGACCTGACGGGTATTGTGTTGACCGACCCGGTATCCGGCAATCCGGTGTACCTCACCGGTAATATCCAGCACAGCGGGTTTAAGAATATGTTTTTTGACCTCACCGTGGGTACCCGGAAACCCAATACCAGTGGTGCCGCGGATAACCTGCCGGTGCAGGTACTCAATACCACTTTCAACGACAACAAACAGTTTTACGGACGCGTGCGTGGTACCGGCTCATTCAGTTTGTCAGGCCCCCAGTCCGATGTATTCATGAAGATCGATGCCATTGCTTCAACCGTCGACAGCAGTACCGTTACGATCCCTTCGAGCATCAGCCGCGAATCGGGTATTGCTGATTTCCTGGTGGAAAGGAAATATGGGGTGGAAATGGTGGACAGCTCATTTGCCGGTGGCGCAGCCAATGTGACCTATGATGTGGATGTGACGGCTAACCCGATGGTGACGGTGCGGGTTATCCTTGATGACCTGACCGGTGATGAGATCAAGGGGAAAGGAAACGGCACCCTGAATATCCGCGCGGGCACCAGTGAAAAACTCAGTATGCGCGGGCGCTTTGATATCGAGGAAGGGAGCTACCTGTTTACGTTCCAGTCGTTCTTTAAAAAACCTTTCCAGATTGTGAAAGGCAGCGAGAATCACATTACCTGGTCCGGTGACCCGATGGATGCCAAGATCAAATTCGAAGCCCAGTATATTGCCGAAAATGTAAGTTATGCACCGCTGGCCAGTGTAATCACGGGTGATAATAATATCTCGCGCGTCAGGGAGAATGTATATGTGGTGGCGGATTTGAGCGGCGACCTGTTCAAGCCAGGTTTTAAATTCAGGCTTGAGTTCCCGCCAAACAGTGTTACGCGGAATGATTTTTCCATTGCCTCCAATATTGAGCTCATGGAAAAAAATGAAAACGAGATCAACCGGCAGGTGACCTACCTGATCGTATTTAATAGTTTCGCCCCACCCGAAGCGGCGGCAACCACCACCGGTTTTGGTTCGGCGATCAATGAGGTAACGTACAATACTATCTCCAGTATTTCCGGTTTGTTCTTCAATGAGATCAACCGGAAGCTCAATACTGAACTTTCGAAGATCCTGAAGAATGATAATATCAGCATCAACTTCAGTGGGTCGGTGTATAACCGGAACCTGCTTAACCAGAGCAGCACATTTAATATCAACCAGAGTAATGTAAATGTGAATGTGCCGATTTCACTTTTCAAGGACCGGTTTATCGTGACCCTGGGAAGCACACTGGATGTGCCGCTGCAGACCACGATCCAGCAGAACGTGCAGTTTCTCCCCGATGTGACGGCGGAGTGGCTGATCAACCAGACCGGCACCATCCGTGCGAGCTTCTTCTATCGCCAGAACCTTGATTACCTGACTACCAACAGTACCGGTGCTGCCAGGACGAAACGTTCGGGTGCGAGTATTGCGTACCGCAAAGAATTTGACAACCTTGGTGAGTTTTTTGGCAACCGCAAAAAACGGAAAGACACCGTACCGAAACAGCCGCCGGTTGATTCGCTGCCACCTGACTCCAGGCGGTTGAGGACGGATTCAACGCAAGTGGTTGTGCCGGCGAATTGAGTTTTTTACAGCGGGGCAATCATTCACAAGCCCTTCGGCTGTGGGAAAAACGGCGGGTCGCGCCGCTTGCTGCCTGCACAAATTAAACTCGCCGGGGATAATTTTTTCGGCCGCAACCTTGCCTTTGTTTTAGTCCAACAGGACGGTCAGAGCTCGTGGCCGAGTTTGGAGCGTTTAGTAGCGAGATATTTTTCGTTATGCGGATTGGACGGCACGATGATGGGTACATTTTCAACGACTTCGATCCCGTAACCAACAAGACCTACGCGTTTGCGAGGGTTATTGCTCATGAGGCGCAGTTTGGTTACGTTGAGGTGCCGGAGAATCTGCGCACCCACACCATAGTCGCGCTGGTCCATCTGGAAACCGAGGTGCAGGTTGGCTTCCACCGTATCCATGCCCTGTTCCTGCAGGCGGTATGCGCGGAGTTTGTTGAGCAGTCCGATACCACGGCCTTCCTGGTTCATGTACAGGATGATCCCCTTGCCTTCCTGCTGGACCATTTCCATTGCCTTGTGCAGCTGGTCGCCACAGTCACAACGCAGGGAGCCGAGGATATCCCCGGTGAAACAGGAAGAATGCACACGGGCGAGTACGGGTTCATCTTTTTCCCATTCGCCTTTGATCAGTGCCAGGTGTTCGTTGCCGGTATTCTTTTCATTGAAGGCAATGAGTTTGAAATCGCCCCAGGCAGTAGGCATATCCACGCGTACCACTTCATCGATCAGCGAGTCGCGTTTCATGCGGTACTCGATGAGGTCTTTTATCGTGATGAGTTTAAAATCAAATTTCCTGGCTACCTCGATCAGTTCGGGGAGGCGCGCCATTGAACCGTCATCGTTCATGATCTCCACCAGTACCCCGCCATATGGTGCAGGGAATCCGGCGAGGCGTGCAAGATCGACTGCCGCTTCGGTATGCCCGGCCCGGCGGAGGACCCCTCCTTTTTTGGCACGGAGGGGGAACACATGACCCGGACGACCCAGGTCTTTGGGATCAATAAAAGGATCGATCAGTGCCTGGATGGTTTTTGACCGGTCATGGGCAGAAATACCCGTAGTGCAGCCATGGCCGAGGAGGTCCACCGAAACGGTAAAGGCAGTTTCGTGCAGCGCGGTATTATTGGTGACCATCTGTTCAAGGCCCAATTCATCACAATGCTCCTCCGGAAGGGGTACACAAATCAATCCCCGGCCGAATTTGGACATGAAATTGACTATTTCGGGGGTAATATTGGCTGCAGCGGTGATAAAATCACCCTCATTTTCGCGGTCTTCGTCGTCCACCACAACGACCATTTTACCGTTTTTTATATCGGCGATGGCGTCCTCTATCCGGTCAAACATATTTAAGGTTTTTGCGAAGTTAATAACAAAAAACCGGGGGGTAAGTTTGGAGGTAGGTGAAAACGCTGAAAACCACGACAGCGGCCACGATAGCTTACAATTTGTTAACATCTCCACAACATTCTTCGCAGATTTATCCCTTTCTTTGCAGCACAATCACGAAAACTAATTTATCTATGCTTAAGAGAATCCTGTTTCTTTTAGTTATTGGGTTGGCTGTCAACTCAATATCAGCCCAGGTTACTACGTCGGCCATCTCCGGGACAGTCAAAACTTCTGACGGATCCGGCCTTGCGGGCGCCACAGTAACCGCCATCCATTTACCAACCGGTACGAACTACACAACCCTGTCCCGCACCGATGGCGGATACAACATTGTAAACATGGTACCCGGTGGTCCTTACAAAGTCGAAATCACCTTCGTTGGTTTCCAGACGTACAGCCAGACAAATATCTCCTTACCGCTTGGTGAAAACACCCGCTTTGATGCTGACCTGAGTAACAACAATGAGACCCTGGCGGCGGTAGTAGTCACCGGTACCGGTACTACAAAAAGGAAAACCGGAGCATCAACTTCCGTGAGCCGCGAGCAGATAAACGCCTTGCCTACCCTGAGCCGGAGCCTTTCGGATTTCACCCGCCTCACCCCCCAGGCAAATGGCAACTCGTTTGGTGGTGCCAGCAACCGTTTCAATAATATCACCATCGATGGTGCGGTGAACAACGACGTGTTTGGCCTTTCAGGCTCCGGTACTCCCGGTGGCCAGGCTGCAACCACTCCGATCTCCCTTGACGCGATCCAGGAAATCCAGGTCGTCCTTGCCCCTTACGATATCACTTACGGTAACTTTACCGGTGCCGGTGTAAACGCCGTAACCCGTTCAGGTACCAACAACGTGGAAGGTTCTGCCTATTATTTTTACAGGAACCAGAACACGATCGGAAAAGACCCTGTTTCGCGTGTCAAATCAACGAAGTTCTCCGATAAACAATATGGCCTCCGCGTAGGTGCGCCAATCATCAAAAACAAACTCTTCATCTTCGCCAACGTGGAACTGGCACGCCGTACTGCCCCGACTATCTTCAATGCAGGCGACAACAATGCGGTACTTACAACGGCGGCGGCACAGGCCCTTGCTGCTGATGTACAGGCACGTTATGGATATGATGTGGGTTCTTTTGATGCTATCAACGCTGAAACACAGAGTGACAAAATTTTCGCACGGATCGACTGGAACATCAACAGCAAACACAGCCTCGTTGCGCGTCACAACTACATCAGCGCTTTTGATGACAATATTTCCCGCAGTGCAACACTGTTCCGTTTCGGCAACAACACCTACCGTTTCAACAACGAACAGAATATCAGTGTGGTTGAACTGAGGAGCCGTTTCAGCAACCGTTTCTCGAACAACCTGATTGTGGGTGTACACCGCATCCGCGACAGCCGCAGCACGCTCGGCACACCGTTCCCTTCAGTTGAAATCTTCCAGGGTTCGGGTACCATCCAGTTCGGCTCTGAACGCAGTTCTACTGCAAACGAACTCGACCAGGACATTTTTGAAGTAACCGATAACTTCAAAATCTTCAAAGGGAAACACACGTTCACTATTGGTACACACAATGAATTCTTCAAATTCCGCAACCTGTTTATCAATAACCTGAGTGGCCGCTGGCGCTTTGCAAACATTGCTGATTTCAATGCGAACCAGCCACGCCAGTTTGATGTGACCTTCTCTGCCGACAAGACTGCAAACCCGCGTCCTTCTGCTGAGTTCAAGGCAGCACAACTTGGTTTCTATGCACAGGATGAATTCCAGGTGAATACCAAATTCAAGCTGACTTACGGTATCCGTGTGGACGTTCCTCAGGTGATTACCAAACCTGCTTACAACCGTGCGGTGGACAGTACTTTCAACGGTGCATACAGCACAAGCAACACCCCTGACGGACAGCTTCTTTTCGCTCCACGTGTCGGATTCAACTATGACGTGGATGGCGATCGTAAATTAATCGTCCGTGGTGGTGCCGGTATCTTCTCCGGTCGCGTACCATTCGTATGGCTGTCCAACCAGTTTTCAAACACAGGTCTCCTGCTGAGGACAACATCTGAAACGGACAACACGCCAAATGCTGCGCCATACACAGTAAACAATGGTAATGGCTTCGTGTCTGACGTTAACCAGCAGAGTAATATCGGTGCTGCCGGAAATACTTACGAGGTAAACCTGATTGACAAGAAATTCAAGCTTCCTCAGGTGTTCCGTGTCAACCTTGCGGCTGATGCGAAGCTTCCAGGTGGCATCAACGCTACATTTGAAGCGATTTATTCAAAAACCATCAACAACGTATTCTACCAGGATGTCAACCTTACCGCTCCGACAGGGGTTGTAAACCAGGCGTACAACAATGGTGCTGACCAGCGGATCGCATTCGGCTCATCCAATGCACTGCGCCGGGTTAACCAGAACTTCACCAACGCAATCCTGATTTCGAATACGAACAAGGGATATACCACCAACCTTGGTGTAACGCTGAACAAAACCGCCAAAAACTTTTTTGTACAGGCGTCTTACAACTACAACATTGCCCAGGATGTAAACTCCGGTGCAAGCTCAACTGCACTTTCCAACTGGGAGTTTGTACAGGTGGTTGGCAGTCCCAACGAGGCAGGTCTCGCCAACTCCAACTACCAGCTGAAACACAGGATTACCGGTATCTTCTCGTATTCTGTTGAATACCTGAAACACCTTAAATCCTCTATCTCCTTCTTTTACTCAGGAAATTCCGGCCAGGCATTCACTTACCTGGTTAACGGTGACCTGAACAGCGATGGCCGTTTTGGAAACGACCTCCTGTATGTTCCGAATGATGCAAGCGAAATCCGGTTTGTTGACCTGCTGAACTCTGCCGGCAACACCGTACTGTACACCGCTGCAGAGCAATCAGCATTGTTCCTGCAATTTGTGGACAATGATCCTTACCTGAAGAAAATGAAAGGAAACTATACGGAACGTAACGGTCGCAACACTCCATGGGAACATGTGATAGATGCCCGTTTCACCCAGGATTTCTTTATCATGACCGGTACGAAGAAGCACGATCTCCAGTTTACATTTGATGTGTTCAACCTGACAAACCTGATCGACAAAGGTGCAGGCCGCCAGTACGCTGTTACCAACCAGGCTTACAGCATCCTGACTGCCGTCAGCCGCACAGGCGGTATTGCGCCGGGAACGGGTTACAACTTTACTCCCGGACAAACTCCATGGAGCATGTCGTTTGGTTCAAGGTTCCAGGGCCAGGTTGGTCTCCGGTACACTTTCAACTAATCGATCTTACCGATACAACAGGGGCCGTCTCATCAAAAGGGACGGCCTCTTTTTTTTGGGGCCGCCCATAAACTTATCTTTGTCGCCTAACCTGCTAATATGAATACAACCGATCTCAACAGGAATGAAGAAACGATGCGGGCGGCACTGGCCGAGCGTAACAAACGCCTCGACAAAATCAGCCTGGGCGGTGGCGCAAAAGCTATTGCCAGGCAGAAAGAAAAAAACAAACTCACGGCAAGGGAAAGGATCAGCTACCTGCTGGACAAGGACCGCCCTTTCATTGAACTGGGAGCTTTCGCGGGGTATGAGATGTATGAACAGGATGGCGGTTGTCCCGCAGGTGGCACCGTAGCAGGGACCGGATATATCAGCGGACGGCAATGTGTGATCCTGGCCAACGACCAGACCGTCAAAGCCGGTGCATGGTTCCCGATCACGGGGAAAAAAAACCTTCGGCTCCAGGAGATTGCCATGGAAAACCACCTGCCGGTTATTTACCTCGTGGACAGTGCCGGTGTGTACCTCCCGCTGCAGGACGAGATCTTTCCCGACAAGGAGCATTTCGGACGGGTATTCCGGAACAACGCCATCCTCAGCAGTATGGGTGTACCACAGATCGCCGCAGTGATGGGTGCCTGCGTGGCAGGAGGCGCATACCTCCCGGTAATGAGTGATGAAGTGCTGATGGTGGAAAATGCCGGATCCATCTTCCTCGCAGGTCCTTACCTGGTGAAGGCGGCTATAGGTGAGGACATTGATGCCGAAACCCTTGGCGGTGCAGCCACCCATGCAAATATTTCGGGCATCGCAGACTACACATTCAGTACCGAATTGGAATGCCTTGACCATATCAAAAAAACAATGGGTATGCTGGCAGACAAACCTACTGCGGGTTTCAGCCGGATTGAACCGGTGTTGCCGGTAAAAGACCCGAATGCGTTATACCAGGTATTTGCGGGCGACGGTAAGCCGTATGATGTGGTTGAACTCATCGAGCGGCTGGTGGATGGTTCCGCATTTGAGCAGTTCAAGGAAGATTATGGAAAAACGATCGTTTGCGGATATGCGCGCATCGATGGCTGGGCGGTTGGTATTGTGGCAAACCAGCGTAAAATAGTGAAGAGTGCGAAAGGTGAAATGCAGCTCGGCGGTGTGATCTATAACGACAGCGCTGACAAGGCCGCGCGGTTTATCATGAACTGCAACCAGAAAAAAATCCCGCTGGTATTCCTGCAGGACGTCACCGGGTTTATGGTTGGGAGCCGCAGCGAACATTCGGGCATCATTAAAGACGGTGCCAAGCTGGTAAATGCCGTGGCCAATTCCGTAGTGCCGAAGATCACCATCATTACCGGCAACTCGTATGGTGCGGGTAACTATGCGATGTGTGGCAAAGCATACGATCCGCGGTTTATTTATGCATGGCCTTCGGCAAAGATTGCGGTGATGGGTGGCGACCAGGCCAGCAGTACCCTGCTCCAGATCCAGGTAGCCGGTATGAAAGCCAGGGGCCTTGAGCCGGTAAAGGAAGAACAGGAGGCGTTGCTGAAGGACATCCGCGGGCGTTATGAAAAGCAGACCAGCCCGTACTATGCTGCGGCGAGACTCTGGGTGGATGAGATCATTGACCCGCTGGATACACGGAAAGTTATTTCCGAAGGAATCCATGCGGCGAACCACAATCCCGTGCAGCGGGAATTCAGCGTGGGAGTATTCCAGGTTTAAAAAACAAAAATGTCATCGATTACAATTTATACAGATGGTTCGGCCCGTGGCAATCCGGGTCCCGGAGGATACGGGACGGTAATGATGGCCGGACAACATCGCAGGGAATTATCACAGGGTTACCGCCGCACTACCAATAACCGGATGGAACTGATGGCGGTGATAGCCGCACTGGAAGCCATGAAAAAAGAAGGGATGGAACTTGACATTTATTCCGATAGCCAGTATGTGGTGAAAGCCATAAAAGAAGGCTGGCTGAAAAAATGGATAGCGACCAATTTTGCCGGGGGAAAAAAGAACAGTGATCTGTGGAAACGTTTCCATGGGCTGTCAGCTAAACATAAAATCCGCATGCACTGGGTAAAAGGGCATGCGGATAATCCGTTTAATAACCGTTGCGATGAACTGGCCACACAGGCTGCGGATGGCAAACACCTGCTGGTGGACGAGGGCTATGAAGCGCCCGTTTAGTATTCTCTGGCAACCTGCGTACGGGTGCTGGCTGCGGGACGGGTCAGTAATACAAATACCCCGAACAGCAGGAAGGACCAGGCGAGGTCACCGATGATAAAGTTGAAACTGAAACCATGGATCCAGCCATAGTCGCGGTAAAACGCAAGGCCATCCCCGTAACAGAGCATCAGGCCGTCAAATGTTTTGGGGCGTGCATAACCGGCGCCGCTGAACCAGACCAGGAAGTTAGAGGCCAGGAAATAAAGCAGGGATCCCACAGTTGTGTAAAAGGTTATCTGTATAAGATTTTTCTTCTTCATGAGTGAGCCAAACAGCGTCAGCAGCATGAAGAGAATATAGTTGGAAACCTGGCCATCATAAAAACCGGGAACCGGTGCCATTCCGCCAAGGAAAAGCACGTGGAACAGTAGGTCAGACAGGAAAAGCGAGAGCAACGGAACCAGCAGGGCTATTTTGCGATCGGAGAAAACGGCACCCCCGAAGATCGCCATCGCCAGTTGCGGGGCAAGTCCGGCAGGTAATCCGGGAATCACCCGGTACACGGATGAAGTTATAAGCAGCAGCACGAAAGCAATAATAGCCGTTTTGTTTCCTTTCATATTCTTGTGTTTCGATGCGAAAATAATCAAATATCCCGATCAGGCAGGTACCGAAGCCTTATATATCAGCGATTTCCCCGAAGCGCGCAGGGTCACTTCCTGTCCCGGGAAGATAACCCCTGAGGGTTCGCCTGCATGCAATTTCACGCTGGCATTGCCCGCCACCAGTTCGGCCTCGCCGTCAATCAGCAGGAATACTTCCGTGGTTACCGGGTTTATTTTTACCTCATCCCCTGCTTCGAGTTCAAAACCGCTCAGTTCAAAATCGGGTGCAGGTGTTTTATAAATGATTTCCTTGCCCTTGCGGACGCCGGAGAGCAGTTCGGGTTCAGTCGGCTCACAAACCACATGTTTCAGCAATTCGGGTACATCTACATGTTTATTGGTCAGTCCGCCACGCAGCACATTGTCCGAGCTTGCCATAATTTCCACATTCCATCCTTCCAGGTAGGCATGCGGGATGCCTGCATCCTGGAACACTGCCTGGCCTTTGTCGGTCCTTACCACATTGAAGAGATACACGGAAAAAATGCCGCGATCGGTTTCGGAAAAAGTAAGTGCCGCACGTGCTGCCCAGAAATCTTCCGATGACTTTTCCAGTTTGCCGGCTTTATACAACGGGATGATACGGTCGAGCAATACACGCAGCCTCGCCGACACTTCTTCCTGTGGCAGCTCCATCACATAGGCGTACACACCCTTATAGGATCCTTCTGCAAAAACAGGTGCCAGGAAATTGAGTTCGCTTACGCTATCAAGTGTCGCCCGGAGTTTGTCTTCGGGTTTGAATCCGTGCAGGAGCCAGAATTCACCCATGGCCACCATCAGTTCGGGTTTGTGGTTGCGGTCTTTGTAGTTCCTTTTCGGGTCAGACAGCGGGAGCCCGGTTGCCTCTTCCTTTTCAAAATCGATGACCGCCGCTTTTTTATTGGGGTGTACCTGGATCGACAGCATGTTCTTTACATCAAGGGCCTTCAGCAGGTAAGGTACATTGCCGAAGTCTGCGTTCACCTTCGCTCCAAGACGTGCAACCGGATCCTGTGCCACATAATCGCGCAGCAATACCGGTTCGATATCCGGACCGGATACCGTACAATCTGCCTGCGGATGTACACCCAGCCAGAATTCTGCTTCGGGGGTGGAGGATTCCTGTTTTTCCCCCAGTAATTTCGGGATAAACCTCGTGCCGCCCCAGTCATAATTCTTTACTGTTCCCGTTAACCTGCCAATGCCTGCCATAATACCTTTTTTAACTTGGCGGCAAAGATAATGCATGGCATCACACAATACACTGGGCAAACTCGGTGAAATACTGGCGTTGCACTGGCTGAAAGACCATGGATTTACCGTGCTGGAACACAACTGGCGGTTCAGGCGTTACGAACTGGATGTGGTGGCGTTGAAAGCCGGTGTGTTACATTTCGTGGAGGTGAAGACACGTGTTGAATCGCCGTTTGGCCATCCGGAGGATGCTGTTGGATATAAAAAATTCAGCCGGCTGAAATCAGCAGCACAGGCCTATATCAACCAGCAGCCCGGTTATCGCTGGATCCAGTATGATATCCTGGCTATTACGGTGAAGCAGGGGGCTGATCCGGCATATCTCCTGCTGGAAGATGTTTATATGTGAGCAGGTGCGGTGAAGGATGCCGGGCTTTGGTCCATCATCAGTTCAACGAAGCGGTAGGTTGCGGGACAATGACTGATATTCTGTTTGTGTACATGTACATAGTCCCGCAGTTTTTTACGAAGGTGCGGAAAACCTGCGCAGTCAGCCGGCCGCACTTCATAAATGCTGCATTTATTGTCCTTCAGGTTGAGGAACTGGCAGGGTTCTTTTTTATTGATCCAGTCGCGGTCACCTGACCGCTCTTTCTTCAGCCATTTTTCCCGGAAGCTTTCTACCGATTCGCCAAGGAACCGTGCAATGCGTTTTGTATCCTGCAGGTTAAAAGTGGGAGTCATCGTTTTGCAGCAGTTGGCGCAGGACAGGCAATCGATTTCCTGCCATACCTGTTTTTCCACTTCAATGGTGATGGCCTGGAGCCGGCGTGTCGGGAACCCTTCTGCTTTCGAGAGGAAACGTTTCATCCTTCGTTTGTGTTCCTTTGCTGTTTTGCGGAACAGGTCGAGATCGATGGGCTTTTTCCGTGGCATAACCGAAGTTAAAAGAATTTTGTTCCGGAAACTGCATTGGCTACTTTTGTCCGAACCCAAATAACATTTATTATGAGGATACTTTTCGCTGCCGCGGCCGTACTTGCCGGATCCCTGTTTTTTGTTTCCTGCAAGTCAGATGCCGCAACCAAAGCAGGTTTCTGCGATACGGTGTGCGTGAAAGACAGTATGAAGTTTGTGCTCTCCACGCATAAGCTCAAACCATATGTCAATATCTCGCCGGCCAACTGCGAAGCCGACAGTGTCACCTGGGGTTATGAATTCAAAGGGGCGGAACGCCAGATGCATATCACTGCGCTCACCGGTGGCAGTCCGGTAAAAATCAATCCGGCGATGCTCTCCTGCCATATAACCGATACCAGCTATTTCTGGCTCTCGTTTAATAATTGTGCTACGGGCCGGGGTTACCTCGCCAAAGTCCGGTTCAATGCATCCGGAACTATCGCGCAGCCGATCACCAGTGCGTTCAATGGCTTCGATCCCAAATTTGCTGTGGCGGAGGGACTGGCCGTATGGAGCGACCGCGGCAACATTTTTACTGAAGACATGCAGACGGGAAAAAAAGCACAGATGACATTCGGGCAACGCCTGCCGATCGATTATGATAACCTGCACGATTTTGTGGATTCGATCAGCGTAACGGCCACAAAAATCTGGGCAAAAGTGCTGGTCGACAAGGACTGGAAAGTATTTGAAAAAGATATCACGCTGAAGTGATGCAACCCGTATGTGGGAATCATATAAAAAAGGATTCAGGGCATGGCTTTCACTGGAGAAGTCGCTTTCCGATAATTCGGTGGAGGCTTACCTCCGTGACCTCGACAAACTCACGCTGTACCTAGGTGAAACCGGTGTTGCCCTGCCGCCTTCAGGGCTGGACCTGCCCGTATTGCAACGTTTCATCCGCTGGCTGGGCGAATTGGGTATGACACCTGCCTCGCAGGCAAGGATGATTTCCGGTATCAAAGGGTTTTATAAATACTGCCTGCTGGAAGGTATCAGTACCACAGACCCCACGGCGCTGCTCGAAAGCCCGAAGCTCCGACGCAAACTCCCCGACATCCTCAGCTTTTCCGAAATAGAATTGGTGATTGCAGCTATCGACCTCAGCAAACCCGAAGGCGGCCGAAACAAGGCGATGCTTGAAGTGATGTACAGCTGCGGGCTGCGTGTGAGTGAGCTGGTCAACCTGAAGCTTTCACAACTTTACCTGGATGTGGGATTTATCCGCGTCATCGGGAAAGGTGACAAGGAACGGCTGGTGCCCATTGGCTCGGAAGCAATAAAGTACCTGCTGATTTATGTGAAACAGGTCAGGGTGAAAGTGACGGCGAAACCGGGACAGGAAGACGTCGTCTTTCTCAACTCACGCGGCACCGGGCTGTCACGGGTGATGGTGTTCCTGATCATCAGGGACCTGGTGGGCAAGGCCGGCATCCGTAAGACGGTATCTCCCCATACCTTCCGCCATTCTTTTGCCACGCATCTCGTGGAAGGTGGTGCCGACCTGCGTGCTGTGCAGGAAATGATGGGCCATGAAAGCATCACCACCACCGAAATCTATACCCACCTGGATCGTGAGTTCCTTCGCAAAACGCTCGAGAATTTCCATCCCGCATTCCACAAATAACCATTTATTTTTTCCGCGGAAGTTTCCGCGCTTTCACACCTTCATATGTGATCCTGACCGGCATGATCTGGTCGTCTTTGTCAAAATACATCCGGTCAACGCAGGTGATGCGGTGATAGCCGCTTTTGTCACCCAGCGGACGGCGGTGGTAAGCGATGTACCAGTCGTCGGTGCCCGGGATATTGATCACGGAATGGTGGCCCGCACCGGTGGCAACAGCCGGATCCTGTTGCAGGATCTTTCCGATGCGTTTGAATGGTCCCATCGGTGAATCGCCGATGGCATAAGCCACTGAATAATCAGGGCCGGTCCATCCCCCCTCCGACCACATCATGTAGTATTTGCCCTTGCGGACAAACATAAACGGACCTTCCACATAGTTGTCGGGTGTGATGGAATGGAAAATCTCGCCGTCCTCAAACGGTATGAAGCCAGTGAAGTCATCTTTGAGTTTCCCGATATTACAATGTTTCCATCCGCCGTAGATCAGGTAATACTGCCCATCGGTATCGCGGAAAACCATCTGGTCGATCGGCTGTGCGCCATGATAGAATTTATTGACCAGGGGTTTGCCCAGGTAGTCTTTGAACGGACCGGATGGATGATCTGCCACTGCAATACCGATACCTCCTTCCTGGTTGTCATTCTGGATATCGTTAGCCCCGAAGAACAGGTAATACTTCCCGTCTTTTTCGGTAATTGAGGGAGCCCAGATGGAATAGGCCGCCCAGGAAATATGTTCGATGTCCAGCACATGGGAGTATTTTTTCCAGTTAACCAGGTCGGTGGATGAGAACGCATCGAGCCAGGTCTGTGAGAGATACTGGGGATTGATTGTATTCTTCTGCAGCTCGCGCTGGTGTGCGGAGATATTGACCGAGGTATCTCCCGGACCTGCACGTTCCGACATGGTCGGGAACAGCCAGTAGGTACTCTCAAAAATGCGTATTTCAGGGTCGGCATAATATCCGGGAACCACCGGATTATTGCCTTGTTTTTTTGATGCTTTGTCCTGTGCGGTGGCGGTGAATGTTGCCAGCAATGCGAGCGCGGTAAAAAAGTTCCGGGTCATGAATGTATCGTTTTCCGGCCGGGGGCCATTGGGTTTATGGCGGTGAAAATAACCATTCCCAACGAAAAAAGGGGCCGGTAAAAACCAGCCCCGGATCATTAACCGGCTGTCAATGATTGTCCAGTGTCTGACGTCAGCCGACGCCGTTATGTTACAGTCCGGGCCTGCTTTAACAGCCCGTTACCTTTATTCGAGAACAGTCAGTTCATCCCCTCCTGCCTTTCCTTTGCCTGCGAGGAGTTGTGCATCGCGCACCATTTTTATAAACTCCGCACGGTAACCTTCCTCATCGCTGCCTTGTGACCTGCGTGCATTTTCCAGCACGCTGGCAAAACCCGCTGAGCCTTTGAATGCGGAATTGCGCAGGAGCATACCGAACTCGGCAACGCTGGCTGCGAAGCGGAAGTTATCGGAGGTGGAGCGGAACCCGGCTTCGTTATCGGCCAGCGGGTGTGTGATGAGTTTACTCACATCACCCGCCGGATCCTTGTAACGGAACTTCACAGTCATGATTTCTTCGCTGCCGCCGGTAGTTGCCGTGCTGCCAGCCTGGTATCTTAGATCGTCTACTTTTACTTTGTCAAGGAATTCACTTTTTACACCGGCAGGTATGATTTCGTAGAGGGCAGTCACGGTGTGACCACTACCCAGTTCGCCGGCATCTTTTTTATCATCATTGAAATCCTCTTTGGCAAGCATGCGGTTTTCGTAACCGATAAGCCGGTATCCCTGCACTTTTGCGGGATTGAATTCCACCTGGAGTTTAACATCCTTTGCGATGGTAAATAGTGTACCGCCGAATTCATTCACCAGTACTTTACGTGCTTCGGAGAGGCCATCGATATAAGCATGGTTGCCATTGCCCTTATTGGCGAGCTGCTGCATTTTGTTGTCCTTGTAGTTACCCATACCGTAGCCGAGCACTGTGAGGAAGATCCCTGATTCACGTTCCTTTTCGATCAGGCGGACCATCGCATCATCGCTGCTTTCCCCCACATTGAAGTCACCATCGGTACAAAGGATTACGCGGTTGTTGCTGCCTTTCACCATTTGTTCACGTGCTGTTTTGTAGGCCAGTCGAAGTCCTTCACCACCCGCTGTGGAACCCCCTGCAGTCAGGTTTTCCAGTGCTTCGCGAATCCTGGTTTTGTCCGAAGTGGGATTGAGTACAAGGCCTGCCGCACCGGCATACACCACCATGGCAACTTTGTCCTGCGGACGAAGCTGGTCGGCCAGCAGTTTGAGGGAAGACTTTACCAGTCCCAGTTTGTTGGGTTCGTCCATTGAGCCTGACACATCCACGAGGAATACAAGGTTGGCTGGCGGCAGGTTTTCCACCGGGATTTTTTTACCCTGCAGTCCGATCATCACCAGCTTATGTTTGCTGTTCCATGGTGCCTGCGAAATTTCGGTATGGATGGCAAACGGTTCATTACCGGTTGGCTGGGCATAATCGTATTTAAAGTAATTGACCATCTCTTCGATACGGACTGCACCGGCTGGTGGCAGCGAGCCGTTGTTCAGCATCCGGCGGATATTGCTGTAGGAAGCGGCATCCACATCAATTGAAAAAGTGGACAGCGGGTTGCCGCTGGTGGTCATGAATTTATTTTCAGAAATATTATCGTAGTCTTCGGTGTTGAAATTCTCCCGGCCTTCACCCGGAACGAAAGCCCGGTCAGCTGTCTTATCTTCCGTTTCGTAATACACTCTTGAAGGCGCACTGGAAATGTTTTGCGAATTTATCACGACCGTTGAGCCCATGATTGCCTTTTTTCGTGTGGTGCCATAACCAGTGACCACTACCTCGCTCAGTGGCGCCCCTGCTGCTGTCATCCAGATGTCGACTACCAGGCGTCCTTTTATTTTTTCTTCCTGTGGGTTGAATCCTGGTCCGGAAAACAGGAGGACCGACTGAAGTGAGGGTGCTTTGATTGTGTAGGTTCCATCCTTTCCCGAAACTGTTTTAGTGGAAGTGCCTTTTACAGCCACCGTAACACCTGCCACCGGATTGGATGATTCATCGGTGATGGTACCCGTAACAGTTACTTCACCGGAAGGGCGGAATGCCAGCAGTACAAAAAGTACCGGGACTATCATAAAAAGGAGTCGTTTCATATGTTTCATTTTTTACCAGATGCGGATGCCGGACCGATTACACAGGGACAAAAAAATCTGCGCCCTTTTTGTTATTTTTAACCCGTGTCCTTCCTCCCAAATACCAACCGTTCGGGTTTATCCGATAAAGAACTGGCCGACCAGTACCGTGATTCGGGGGACATGGCAGTGCTGGGTGAACTCTATGGCAGGTATATGGAACTGGTCTATGGGGTCTGCCTGAAGTATTTCAAGGAACCCGAAGCCGCCAAGGACGCAGTGATGCAGGTATTTGAAGAACTGGTATCCAAATTGCGCAAACACACCGTGGACAATTTCCGGCCCTGGCTTCACCAGGTGGCGCGGAATTACTGCCTGATGCAGCTCCGTACCCCTAAAAACCTGAAAACTGTGGAGTTTAACGGGGAGCTTATGCAAAATGAGGAAACCGTGCATCTGAATGCTGTCCTGGAGAAAGAAGAGAATTATAAACGGCTGGAAGGCTGCCTGGACCTGCTCACGGGGGACCAGCAACGGGCCATCAGGCTCTTTTACCTCGATAACAAATGTTACAATGAGATTGTAGAGGAAACCGGTATCGCCTGGAACCAGGTGCGGAGTTTTATCCAGAACGGGCGTCGCAACCTGAAGAATTGTATGGAGAAAAAAGAACAGGAAGCGGAAACAAACTGATCATATGGCAACAGACGGACATATCCATTCCTTCAGCGCCGCTGATATTGAAAAATACCAGCAGGGCAGGCTCAGCGCGGCAGAAATGCACGCGATGGAAAAGGCTGCGCTGGAAGACCCTTTCCTCGCCGATGCGATGGAGGGATATGCCGATGCGGGCCCCTCCCTGCAGGCGGATCTGGCTGACCTCCGCCAGCGGCTGGACGTGCAGGAGAAAAGGGCGCGTGTAGTTCCCCTCGTCACGCAAGCACGCAGCTCCTACACCTGGCTGAAAGTGGCGGCTATGGCCGTGATTGTTTTTGGTGCAGCATTCCTCGTATACCAGCTTGGCTTCGCGGACAGACAACCTGTGATCGCGATGGAACAAACCGTGGCTGCCGATACACAGGCAGCTACAGACAGGACCTCCCTGAAAACAGACAGTACACCCGTTGTGCCTGGGGAAAACCTGGCTGCGTCGAAGGCTCCCGTGGTTATTGATAATCCTAAGCCGGCAGGCAACAAACAGGCAGGCACCGCAAACAATGATGACCTGAAGAGCCCTGCGGTTGCGGCAAAACAACCTGCTGTCCAGGCTGCGCCCGTCCGGGAAGACGCAGCCACTCTCCTGCCAGCCGCCCCTTCATTGCCGCAGGCAGAAGTTGTGACCAGGGACAAGGCCGCCCCTGTAAATGAAACAGCTAAAAAAGCAGAACAGGAAACCGAGCGGAAATTATCCGCCACCCAGGGTTACGGACAGGCAAAGGCAAAACGAGCTGCCGTCCCTGCCGAAGGTTTTACCAGCCAGAGTAATACTTTCCGCGGACGTGTGTTTGATGAAAACAATAATGCACTTCCCTTTGCCAATATTACCAATGCGCAGGATAACGTAGGCACGTACACGGATGCAAGGGGAAACTTTATCCTGACCTCCCCTGACTCGATACTCGACGTGCGTGTCCGGTCCCTGGGTTACAGCAGCCAGACTGTCGAACTCAAACCAGGCAATGCCGCCACTGCCAATCGCATCATCATGGACGAGTCAGGTGAAGCATCCGATGTGGTGATCAGCAGGCAGACCGTTAACTCATCACGGCCGCGCAACAGCGGTATGGTACTGGAAGAATCCGAACCGGTGGACGGATGGCGGAACTATGATACCTATATTGCCAATAACCTCCAGGTTCCTGAAAATGAAAAAAGCCGGCCCGGTCGTTCGGGTGAAGTGGAGCTCAGCTTCGAGGTAGACAAAAAAGGGGAACCGGTAAATATTACGGTTACAAAATCGCTTTGCGAAAGCTGCGACCGTGAAGCTATCCGGCTGCTGAAAGCCGGTCCGAAATGGAAGCGCAAAACAAAACAGGGCCGCACCGTAGTCACTATCCCGTTTTAATCCGTTTCTTCTACCTTCGCGCTACCTAATACAACTACAATGAAAAAATTACTGACGGCCATCCTTGCGATGTGCTGCCTCACCAGTGCGTTTGGCCAGCTCAAAACGCCGCAGCCAAGTACCGGACAAACCGTTAAACAGGAATTTGGCCTCGGCAGTATCGAACTGTCCTACTCCCGCCCCAATATTAAGAAGCGCAAGATTTTTGGTGATATCGTACCGCTTGATTCCGTATGGCGTACCGGCGCCAATACTGCCACCACCCTGACTTTCAGCGAAGATGTGGTCATTGCAGGCATTACCGTGGCAGCCGGTAAATATGGCCTGCTGTCTATCCCGCGCAAAAAGACCTGGGATATCATCATTTCCAAACAGACCAATGTGACCAGCCCGTCGGCCTATAAAAAGGAGATGGATGTGGTGCGGATTGCAGTGGAAGTTATAAAAGTAAAAAAGGCAGTGGAGACATTCACTATCGCATTTGCCAATGTGTTACCCTCCACCCTCGACCTGCAGATTTCCTGGGATAAATCAACAGTCAGTCTTCCGATCCTTATGGAAACGGATGCGAAAGTGATGGCGGCTATTGAACAGAACATGAAATCGGCCAAACCCGAATATTTTGCCGCTGCTGTGTATTACATGCAAAACGACAAGGACCTCAACCAGGCATTGACCTGGTTCAACAAAGCGGTCGAACAACAACCGGATGCATTCTGGATACAACACCAGTGGGCCAACTGTCTTGCCAAACTCGGCAAGACACAGGAAGCAAAAGCCGCGGCCCTGCGGTCAAAGGAACTCGCCGCAAAAGCAGGCAACAACGATTATGTAAAATTGAATAACAAGCTGCTGAAACAGCTGGATAAGTAAGCAGGGAATAACCGATACAACCGCCCGCGGGAAACACTCCACGTTTCGCCGGGCGGTTTTTTATTCCGCCATCGGTAACTCCGCTTTTGCTTTTTCGCCGGTAAACTGCTGGATCAGCAGTGAGAGCAGGATCACCGCCAGTGAACCAATTGCATTAAGCCAGAGGAAACCAAGACCGATCAGGCCTTTCTCCGACATCCTGAACATAACGATCACGAGGATCTCTGCAATAACCGCCGCAATAAACACGGCTTTTGCACCCACCTTCTTCAGGTAAAAAGCAACCAGGAAAATCCCGAGGATGGTTCCATAAAAGAGTGAGCCCAGGATATTGACTGCTTCAATCAGGCTGTTGCCGATATTATAGGCGAACATTGCCACGATCACGCAGAACACGCCCCAGGCAAGGGTATATCTCCGGGAAATGCGATAGTCATCGTCATGCGTACAGTCCTTATTGATAAAACGCTTATGGAAGTCCACTACCGTTGACGATGCCAGTGAGTTGAGCGCAGCGGCTACCGAACTCCAGGATGCAAGGAAGATCACTGCGATAAGCAGTCCCACCAGTCCGACCGGCAGGTAGTCCATCACGAACCGGAGGAATATATAATTGGTATCATTGTCATCCCCGCCATTTGCGCGGATCATCTTTTTGACCTCATCCCGGATCCTGTCAGTGGACGCCTGGATCGGCCGCAGCTGCTCCAGTACGGATTCATCCCTGCTTGATGAATAGGCGGACAGCACTTTTTCCCGCGCGAGCTGGAGCTCCTGCGACTGTTGCCGGAATCGTAACAGGTCATCTGTATGACCCGCTGCTTCGAGACGGGTTATTTCCTTCTGGTTGAAAAAGACCGGCGCCTGGTTAAACTGGTAAAAGGTAAACACCAATACCCCGAGCAACAGGATAAAAAACTGCACCGGTACTTTCACGAGTCCGTTCATCAATAAACCGAGACGGCTTTCCTTTACGGATTTTGCAGTGAGGTAACGACCCACCTGCGACTGGTCAGTCCCGAAATACGAGAGGGCCAGGAAGAATCCACCAATGATCCCGCTGATCAGGTTATACCGGTCACTCCAGTCGAATGAACCATCTATTACCCCACTCGTGATCACATTCATTTTCCCCATCTTGCCGCCTACCTCAAGTGCTTCCGCAAGACCCATTTCCGCCGGTAAGTTATGGACCACATAAAACCCGGCCAGGAACATGCCCGCAAAAATCACGATCAGCTGGATCTTCTGTGTATACGCTACGGCACGGGCCCCGCCGGTGACGGTATAGATGATCAGGATCCCACCCATTATAAGATTGGTCAGGTAGATATTCCATCCAAGTAAGGTAGACAGGATAATGCTGGGTGCGAAGATGCTGATGCCGGTGGACAGGCCCCGTTGCAAAAGGAACAGGAAAGCGGTGAATGCCCGGGTGCGCACATCAAAGCGTGTTTCAAGGAATTCATACGCCGTATAAATTTTCATCCGGCTGAACACGGGTACAAAGGTGATACAGATCACGATAGCAGCCAGTGGGAGGCCAAAGTAGTACTGGATAAAACGCATCCCGTCGGTGTATGCCTGGCCGGGAAGCGCAAGGAAGGTTACTGCACTTGCCTGCGTACCCATGATGCTGAGCAGGATCAGCCACCAGGGCATACTGCGGTTCGACAAAAAATACCCGTCAAGGTTTTTTGATGCGCGGCCCTTGTAAATACCATAGGTTACCACGGCGGCAAGCGTAACAACAAGTATGATCCAGTCGGCTATATCCATGCGAAGTGTATGGTTACACGCCAGAACAGGACAATGAGCAGCACCAGTACAACCAACACAAAGATGTACCAGCCCCGCCATGACCTGAACAGGGGAACCTTTTCGTTTTCGTTATTTGTCAATCGCGTCGTTTTATCGAGATCCATCCGAGGAACACAATCATGCTGCCCACTACCAGGCCCAGCAACAGCCCCAGCCGTACACGTTTGATGAGCATGCCAAGCACCAGTCCCATCACGATAGCGACTATAAACGCCATCTCCCCTCTCCGTATCCCCTTTCCCTTAGCATTCGCAGCCATATACTCAGATTGGTTTCTTTTTATTCAATGCAATAATATTGGCGAGCAGCCGGTAGGCTCCCGGTACCCCTGCGGGTAACTCGCGGAAGAATACCAGCCCGGTATACGTGAAATAACCCGCTCCATATTTTGCGACTATCAGGCTGCCTGCATCATCCGGCTCACCGGGATCATGCATGGCCAGTATCGTTTCGTATTGTTTGTCGTAGTTAGCCGCATGGTATATGCTTCGTTCCTGGATCCAGCCGTCAAAATCCCTGGGTGTGATTTTATTGGGAAAATTCAGCACCGGATGGGCCGGCTGCAGTATTTTAACCGCTGCATTCTCATCGGTTACCCGCACGCGGCTGATATCAAAACTGAAGGGGCCGATTTTCGTTTTTACAGGACCGGCATTGCTGTTGGTATTATATTGTACAATCAGGTTGCCGCCATCCTGTACATACTTCATCAGCCGGGTATACTGGGCAGGCATCCATTCATTGGTGTTGTAGGCGCGCACACCAGTTATGATGGCATCAAACTGTGAGAGGCTGACCCGGGCCACATCCTTTTCATATAATACAGTCACATCGTAGCCCATTTGCTCCAGCGCCTCCGGTACCTTGTCACCGGCACCATAGATATACCCGATTTTTTTGTTGTAGGTCTTCAGGTCAATATTAAGCACCGTAGCATAGTCGGTAAAAAAATAGCGTATCGGGGGGATATGGTCGTAATTGATGGCGCGGATCGCTTTGGAAGAATAGAGGGTATCATTCCCGGTGCGGTAGCTGGCCATGGAAAAGAATTTTTCGGTCTCGCGACCTTTGTAGGCCGGTGTCGACAACGGAAAAGCAAAAGTAACCCCCAGGTTCTTGTCCGGCCTGCTGCTGTCGCGTAACACAAAGTATTCATTGCCGCCGCGCAGTTCCAGGTTGACTGACTCGCTGATCTTTTTATTCGCATTCAATTGCACATCCAGTTCCTTGTCCTGTTTTGCTTCCCTGCGGAACACCAGCATTGAAGGTGATGTGGTCACGGTGGTGGAGGGGATAACTACGAATGGCTGGTAGAGTTCGCCTTTTACGGGGTCAGTATGTTTATAGCGTACCGGTTTGGTGAATGAAAACCGCTCCCCTGCAATGTTGAAATCGATGATTGCATGGTAGGCTACATCCACATCGGGCTGTCCGATTTTCAGCTGGTCATACACTGCGAAATAACCAGGCTGCATCGGGTTCTCCAGCCAGTATGGCTGTGTCAGGGGTTTGGAGGCGGACACCATGATGGAGCGGTTCAGGCTGGTATTTCGGTTAGCCGGGAGCGGTAATGAAAACGTGGTATCAAATACATCCATGTGGATTTTTTCCACCGATACCCCGATACCTGAACGGTTATTGAAAGCAAAACTGACACTTACGGGATCGGTCTGCACTGCGTAGGCAGTCTGCGTGGTCACATCCACAAAGATCCCGCTGCATTCTTCGATCAGTTCCTGTACCTCCTGCATTTTCCTGTTGCGCCAGTACCCTTCCGGCAAGGCACGCAGCTGGCGGTAGAGGGCCACCAGCCCGTTTACGGATTTTTCCGGATGCAGCAGGTCAAAGCCTGCGATGAGTTGATTGATGGCGGCTTCAACCTTTGCCCCGCCTTCCACACGTGACCAGGTGGTCACTACATTATCCATGAGGTCCCTGACCGGGGCCTCCCCACCTGTTGTGCGGAAACCTTCCATGGATTCCCCACGGGTGGCGGGTACCCCAAAGCCCTGGCTCTTGTGCTGGCTGCGGCTTTCAGCGGCTATTTCCCCGTAACTTTTTCCCAGCAATGGGTTATAACCCCCTACATCGGCAAGGATCTGTCCCGGTGCATCTGTCACCGATCCCCCGAAATTGAATGAATTCCACAGGATCCGTTTTGCTTTCCATGGTTTTACATATTTCAGTTGTCCCGGGAAACGGGCCGGATCTGCCGCCGCGGTGAATGCCTCATTGGCAAGGATGGCAGAAGCGGTATGATGGCCATGGCCACCTTCACCGGTTGTAGGAAAGCGGGTAATGATCACATCCGGCTGGAACCGGCGGATCATCCATACCACATCGGCAAGGATGCTGTCCTTTGGCCATTTGGTAAATGTTTCTTCCGGGTTTTTGGAAAACCCGAAATCATAGGCGCGTGAAAAAAATTGTTCCCCGCCATCCACACGCCGCGCTGCCAGCAGCTCCTGGGTGCGGATCAGTCCGAGTTCGATCCCCTGTTCATTGCCAATCAGGTTCTGCCCGCCGTCGCCCCGCGTCAGGGACAGGTATCCCGTGCGGTACAGCCGGTCATTGGAAAGCCAGGTGATCAGCCGGGTGTTTTCATCATCCGGGTGTGCGGCTATATAAAGTACTGACCCAAGTACATTGAGTTTGCGCAGTGAAAGATACATTTCAGAGGAAGTGGGTCTTGCCGGCGTCTGGGAAAAAACGGGAATCATAAAAAGGAGGGCCGGTAACAGACTCAGGGTTTTCTTCATCACTCGTATTTGTGGGGCGAATATAAAGTATGTTGCCAAAGAAGGGGTTCCGATGCCGGATTTTAACCCTTTTAATTAACTTCCCGGAAAGATTCCACTGATGAAATTTGCCCCGTTCCTGTTCACTGCCCTCGCGATTACCTGGTCCTGCAAACCCGCTTCAAAAAATTCCGCGCTTCCGTTCAACCCCTATAACTATACAACCACTAAAAAGGTTGTGGTTTCACATGGGGCTGTGGTATCCGCGCATGTACTGGCCAGTAAATCCGGGACTGAAATCCTGAAAGCCGGTGGTAATGCATTTGATGCCGCAGTGGCCACGCAGCTTTCGCTGGCAGTGGTGTTCCCGGTGGCAGGAAATATTGGCGGAGGGGGATTCCTTGTCGGCACAAAAGCCGACGGCTCGCGGATCTCGATCGATTACCGGGAAATGGCCCCGGGTGCGGCTTCGCGCGACATGTATATTGATTCGGCGGGGGTCGCCCGGACCGACCGGAGCCAGAATACCCACCTTGCCAGCGGCGTGCCGGGTGCCGTAGCGGGAATCATGGAATCAGCCAAACACGGGAGACTGCCTTTTGCAAAACTGATCGCACCCGCTATTGAACTGGCCGCAAAAGGATACGCTATTTCCGAAGATGAAGCGTCTTCCCTGAACCGGTTGCAGCAGGACCTGGAGAAATACAATACCGTACGTTCCGTTTTTGTAAAGGAAAGCGGATGGAAAAAAGGCGATACGCTGGTACAGGTCGACCTTGCCCACACACTGGAACGGATCCGTGACCATGGCGCTGCGGGGTTTTATGAAGGAGAAACAGCTTCGCTGATCACAGCGGAGATGAAACGGGGCAACGGTATTATCAGCACGGCCGACCTCAAAACTTATGTCGCCAAAACACGTGAACCGCATGTGTTCAACTACAGGGGATACACGGTAGTGGGCATGCCGATGCCCAGCAGTGGCGGACTGTTGCTGCACCAGATGATGAAAATGATCGAACCGTTCGGAATTTCCAACATGGGATTCCAGACCCCCGCATCGGTGCAACTGATGACGGAGGCTGAACGACGCGCCTATGCCGACCGCGCCGAATACATGGGTGATGCGGATTTTTACAAAGTACCGGTGGATCAGTTGTCGGACAGCAGTTATCTCGTCAGCCGGATGAAAGACTACCAGCCTGGTGTGGCGGGAAAAAGCAGTACGGTAAAACCCGGACTGGCAAAGGAAAGTACCGAGACCACCCATTTCAGCGTCATCGATAATGAAGGCAATGCAGTATCCGTTACCACTACGCTCAACGGGGGTTATGGCAACCGGATCGTAGTCGGCGGGGCAGGATTTTTCCTCAATAATGAAATGGATGATTTCAGTATCAAACCCGGTGTGCC